>JAIXTU010000303.1 GCA_027483785.1 Flavobacterium sp. | reverse complement strand
GGCGCGTTCCAATTCAATTTCAGCGATAATCAAGCCACTGTTTGCAGCTTCAAAAACGTCGACTTCAAAAGTGTGCTTTCCAGCAGGAATGAGGTGTCGCACTTTGTAAATAGGCTCTGGCAAAGCAAGTTTTAGCAACTCCAGTGCATCGGTCAACGGAATTTCCTTTTCCCATTCGTACCTGCTTGAACCGTCTTCCGACGAAACGCCTTTAATGGTCAGAAAACCTTTGTCGTCTTTCGTTCGCACACGCACCGTTCGCGCCGGATCTGTGCTCAAATAACCCTGCGCAATCCTATACGAACGCACAGCTTGTTCCAAACAGCTCAACCGATTTACCAAAAATTTTCGTTCTATTTCAATCATTTTTTTTTTTTTTTTTTGCGCCGCCGACGTTTCGCTGATACAATAAAATAAATAATTGCGGCGCCGGGTGCTCTGCTTTAGTCCTCGCCGCTCCGCTATTGCTCCGCAGCTGTGGGCTACCGCTGCCGCCCCCTAACGCGGGCAATCGTTACCGAAAATTAGTGCAAAAATTACGGTTTTTCCGTAATCGCAACTGCAAAAAAGCCATTAACTTTACCCGAATATAAGCCAATTTAATTTTACACGCCATGAAAACACCTGCTCTTGCAAGGATTCTCTTGCTCTATTTCTCAATTCTTTACCATCATAGCTCTGCACAAGATTCCGGAGTGCCCGTAAACGTAAGTTTTGGTCGTTACGCCAGTGAAAACGGCGGTTGTTTAGGCGGTCGCGGTATTTGCAGCTTTTCGGCAGCTACAATTGCCACAAAAAACGCTGTGCTGTACGAACTCGAAAACGATACCGTTCGACTCGTAATTAACCTTGAAACCCTTCCCGATACCGAGAAACAAACGTTTTACAGGCAAAACAACTTGTTTACAAAAGATGTAAATCTGTTCGTTCAAGAAGAAAAAATAACCGTTCCTGCGATCCTATTCGATAAAAACCGAAGCAGCAGCAGAGATTTGCAATTACCCGCAGGTAACTATCCGATGCAATCTAGTAGCTCCAAGGTTATCATCGATTTTAAGTCCTTTAAAACAACAGCGCCATGAAACCACTGTTGTTTGCTGCCGCGCTATTTTACGTGCTTCCTGGAGCCGCTAACGAGCTACAAAAAGCCGTTGCCGAACTCAATCTGGCGTTGGAACAGCGCTTACATCAAAGTGCCCTAGAACTCAAAAGCATAAACTTAGAAATCGATTATATTTCGAGACAGCTCGTTGTTGAAACCAATAACCAAAATATCGTGCAATATTTAAAAGCAAACGAGTTGCTGCGAATTAAAAAAAAGCGCGTGATAACCGACTTACAATTCGATATTTCCAAAATACGCTACTTAAAAGGCGTTCAAATCATACGTTTGTTGTACGAAAAAGTACTAAGTCTCGACCATCATTTCGCTTCAGTACGAACCTTGGGCGACATTCATAAAATATCGAATCCGACGCAGTACGCCGAGTATCAAAAACTACGCGATTACATCAGCTCGAAGCGGGATAAGAAAAACAATGTCGATTTGAGCACGGTTTTAGCAACTAATCCACTGGTTTCTCTAGTAAATACATTTACGAACATGATTAGTTCGAACCTCAACAAAGAGGAAAAAGAAAAGGAACTCGCTAACATCGAATGCATACTCGATTTTACGTTGCGCATGCAAAACGATTTAAACACGATTTATTTCGAAACGGCCTATTTAACTACATCGAACTCGCGTATCAAGCAAGAAATTGAAGTGCTCTTTAAAGATTACACCAAGCCTGTAAACTACCGTGAAACACTCGAAAAGTGTCGCGCCAACGACGACTGGGACACGCTAACCCAAAAAATGGAGGAATATCTCGGTAAGATGAAAACGGCACAAGGAAGTGCGCAATACAAAATGCAAGTAAACATTGAATTTCCGGTTGATCGACTGTTGCAATTCATCAATCAGTACAATGTTTTTATTGATCAGGGCGGCAAGTTTTACGAGAAGTTTCGGATTATCTTAAACAGTTACGAAAATGCCCAACGTTGCGAAACCAAATTGCCGTCGGAGTTTCAGAAAATGCGCGCCGACATTGATGTTGCGATCAACAAGTTTAATGTAGCGTACAAACCTGTAGAGATAAACGGCAGCAAAATGAAGGAAATCTTGTACGGCTTGAATGAGTTTGAGTAACTACCCAATGGCAAATAAACTCCAAATGCTTATCAAGAAAGAAACGGCTATAAAAAAGTAAAACATTTTTAATCGCGTTCTATCTTTAGGTGTTGTGATGTTGTTGCGAATCTTGAAATAATATAAGAGAACTCCTGCGACTATAGCTACAATTACCGAAACAATGGCGCAAATTTCAGGATCAACGCCCATTCGAGGTAACGAGATAGTGAAAAGTAATAATAAAAAAATAATGGCGGATAAGCGTTTTGGTGTCATTTGTTTAGGTTTTAAACAAAAGTAAGAATAATGCCACAAACAGTTATATACACGAATCGTGTTTTTTGGAACGTTTTAAAAGGTACGTTTTTGGGTAACGATTGTTCTGCCCGCGATTGCAACGGAAACCACGCAAGGCGGCACCCATTTAGTTTTGTAGCAAAAGCAGTGGCGACCAGAAAACCTGAACTCGAATAAAAATCTTTGTCAGATCTCGATTTCACAATACACTTAGATTTTGACTAGCATAAAATCTGTGTGAATTGACGTCGCTAAACATTTAAACGGTCGCTTACTTCGTTGCATTTATTTGCGATACTACAGAATCCCAAATAAAGTGCGCCTCGTAATCAACCATTTAAATATTTTCTGACTTTAATTTTTAAATCGAGTTCAGGTTGAGAAGCCGCTGTGTTGCGTACAAAACAATGGGGGCTGCCGCGGAGTTGTAGTGTAAAGCGCGATAAGGCAGCATAAAAACAAAAAAAGCCGCGATTTCTCACGGCTTTGGTATTTGACGAACGTTAAGGTTTTAGTCGACTAAGATAATCACCTTATTGTTATTCATTTCGATTGTTCCGCTGTTGATTTGCAAACCAAGTGTTTGCGCGTCTAACTTCGTGAATTTTGATTCTGCTTCTTTTGAAAGTGCGAAACTAGGCGCAGCAATTTTTACTTGCCCACTTTGCAACACGGCTACAATTGGCGCGTGGTTATTCAAAATCTGAAACGAACCATCGACACCTGGAAGCGTAACTGAATTCGCTTCGCCGGTGAATAATGTAGCTTCAGGAGATACGATTTCTATATGCATGAATCAATAGATTAAGCTTCTGCAAGCATTTTTTGACCGGCTTCGATAACGTCTTCGATAGTTCCTTTCAAGTTGAAGGCTGCTTCTGGAAGGTGATCGAGTTCGCCGTCAATAATCATGTTAAATCCTTTGATGGTGTCTTTAATGTCAACCAAAACTCCAGGAATACCCGTAAATTGCTCAGCTACGTGGAACGGTTGTGACAAGAAACGTTGTACGCGACGCGCTCTAGAAACCGACAATTTATCTTCTTCTGAAAGTTCTTCCATACCAAGAATGGCGATGATATCTTGCAATTGCTTGTACTTCTGAAGGATTTCTTTTACGCGCTGTGCACAGTCGTAGTGCTCAT
>JAIXTU010000323.1 GCA_027483785.1 Flavobacterium sp. | reverse complement strand
CTACAGTTTTTCCTCAAAGTCGGGAGACTTTGCGGAGCACAGATTCACACTTTCCTCAAAGTCGGGAGACTTTGCGGAGCACAGATTCATCTTGAGCTATTACTTTCCTCAAAGTCGGGAGACTTTGCGGAGCACGTTTCATTCTATGCTACAGTTTTTCCTCAAAGTCGGGAGACTTTGCGGAGCACAAGTCAACAAATAGTTCCTCAAAGTCGGGAGACTTTGCGGAGCACAGAGCGCTTCAAGCACGAGGCTTTTCAGACACAAAAAGATCGCATTAAACCTTTTTGAAAAATGCTAGTCTTATTGAAAGATGCTCATGGAAAATGAGTCGTAGTGCTGTAGTTTTCAGTTGGTGTTAAGTCGCTGTTTGGCATTTTACGAAATAGTATTCTTTGCGGATCCAAAACAACCAAAAACAAAACCAGTAACCCTTAACCAACCCGTATGTTTAAAAAAACCATTGCCTTATTGTTCATGGCTGCCGCATTTTCGTGTGGAAGCGATGAAAACAACGAGTACGTTCCTGTAGCAATGTACCCGAATGTTGAAGCTGCTTTTGGAAGCAATATCGATTTAGCTAATCTTGCCAATTACGCCAATCAAACGGTGCCGCCTTACATCACTAAAAGTAATGTGGGAACGAATACCATTACCGATAAAGGCGCCACGCTGGGTAGAGTATTATTTTACGACAAAAATCTCTCATCTAACAACACCATTTCCTGCTCGAGTTGCCACCAACAAGCCAACGCTTTTAGCGATGTTGCCGTGTCGAGTTCGGGCGTAAACGGCAATACAGGCCGACACTCAATGCGATTGGTTAACAACCGTTTTGCCAACGAAGCAAAGTTTTTTTGGAACGAACGTGCTATAAATTTAGAAACGCAAACCACCATGCCAATCAAAGATCACGGTGAAATGGGTTTCAGCGGAACGGATGGCGACGAACCTTTTTCGGGATTAATTACCAAGCTATCAGCAATCGGATATTACAAAGAGCTTTTTAAATTTGTGTACGGTTCCGAAGAAATTACCGAAAACAAAATTCAATTAGCATTAGCGCAATTCATAAAAAGCATTCAATCGTTTGATTCAAAGTACGATGCGGGAAGAGCTCTAGCCGCCAACGATGGCCAACCGTTTACGAATTTTACGCCACAGGAAAATCAGGGAAAGAATTTGTTTTTAGCACCACCGGTTTTTGACGCCACGGGAAACAGAACCGCCGGCGGATTGGGTTGTGCGGGCTGTCATGCTGCTCCGGAATTTGATATCGATCCGAATTCGCGCAATAACGGCATCATTGGTAACATTAGCGGACTTGGAATTGATATTGCCAACACACGTGCACCTTCACTCCGAGATTTAGTTAAAGTAAATGGCGAGACAAACGGACCCATGATGCACACAGGTGTTATCACAACGTTGCAAGCTGCAATTGGTCATTACGGAACCATAAATTTGGCGCCCGGCAACACTAATTTAGATCCGCGGTTACGACCCAACGGATTTGGTCAGCAATTACATTTAACCGCTACTGAAGTTAATGCAGTAATAGCTTTTTTGCGAACACTTTCGGGAACAAATGTTTACGTAGATCGCAAATGGTCTGATCCGTTTTTGGATTAAGGGACTCATCGGTTTAAAAAAGACCGCAACGTCAAACAAAAAATGCCAGACATTTCCGTCTGGCATTTTTGATAATTTTATGTTTCGTTATTTATTTAACGAATGGTATTGGATGAGTCCGTCGATTGGGCGACGCAATACGTTCCCTAATTTCAATCCGTGTTTGTTGAGTGTGGCTTCCAATTCGTCGCGCAAATAGAAAGCAATCGAACCGATAAAATGCACCGGATATTGTTTTGCCTCTTCGTATTGCAAAATGTAAAACTCCACGAATTTTTCCATTTCGGCGTAAATTAACTCTTGGCAGAAATCACTGTTTTTGTGTTTGATTAAGAATTTAGCGAAAGTTGCCAAATACGCGTTTGGGTTTGGTTCTTTGTACAAATTGTGTTTGATGAAATCGGGATCCACATTGTACTCTTTTTCGAACTCTTTTGCGAGTAGCGACGGCATTTTATTGAAGAAATACCCGCGGAGCAAGTAACGTCCGAAACGGTTTCCGCTGCAATCGTCCATGGCGATATAGCCCAACGATTGTACTTTTTGATGCAACACGTTTCCGTCGAAATAGCTGCAATTACTGCCGGTTCCGAGGATACAAACAACTGCTTTTTCGCCTTTGGGAGTAGTGGCGTACACGGCTGCGTACGTATCTTCCTGAACGCTTATGTACGCTTTTGGAAAATATTTGGTAAAAACGTCGGCGAGATAGTTTTTCATGCGTTCGGTACCGCAACCGGCACCGTAGAAATACAAATGCGTGACGTTGTTTTTGTTGTGTGAGATGTCGAAACGATCGTTCAAACGTTCAACAACTTCCTCTTTGGTAAGCACTTCCGGATTGAGTCCGAGCGATTGCGTGGTGAAAAGAACCTTGCCGTTGTCGTCAATGGCAATCCAATCTGCTTTGGTTGAACCGCTATCTACAAGTAATTTCATAATAGTTTGTTAGCTTTTGGTTTTGGTGCCCTAGCCCTGATTGAAGCGGAAATCTTTTGCTGTGGTGGCGTTTAAGCCACAGCACAAATTGCAGCGAAAAGCAGGAAATAGCTTCTAAAAATAAAAAAACCGACGCAGAAACAAGCGCCGGTTTTCAAATTAGTGATTTATAATTTTGAAATGTGTACTGCCAAGTCGATTAATTTGCTTGAATAACCGTACTCGTTGTCGTACCAAGATACAATTTTAAAGAAGGTGCTATTTAGGCCAATTCCTGCTTTTGCATCGACGATTGATGTTCTTGAATCTCCGATAAAATCTTGCGAAACCACGTCGTCTTCGGTATAACCTAAAATTCCTTTGTAGTTGGTTTCCGATTCTGTTTTCAAAACCGCCATGATGTCGTCGTAGCTGGTTTCTTTAGCTAACTTCACGGTTAAATCGACTACAGAAACGTCGGCGTTTGGAACACGCATCGACATACCGGTTAATTTTCCGTTCAATTCTGGAATTACTTTTCCAACGGCTTTTGCGGCACCGGTTGAAGCCGGAATGATGTTAAGCAAAGCTGCACGTCCGCCGCGGAAATCTTTTCTTGAAGGTCCGTCAACGGTAAGTTGTGTAGCTGTTGTAGCGTGAACGGTTGTCATTAAACCTTCTACGATTCCGAAATGATCGTTCAAAACTTTTGCCAAAGGAGCCAAGCAGTTTGTGGTACACGAAGCGTTCGAAACAATGGTATCGGCAGCTGTGGCTTTGGTGTGGTTTACGCCCATTACGAACATCGGTGCATCGGCAGACGGAGCCGAAATTACTACTTTTTTAGCACCGCCGCGAATGTGTGCTTGAGCGGTTTCTAACGTGGTGAAAATACCGGTTGATTCGGCAACGATTTCAGCGCCCACTTCGTCCCACTTCAAAGTTGAAGGATCTTTCTCTGCGGTTACGCGAATGTTACGACCATCTACATACAATTTACCGTCTTTCACTTCTACATTTCCTTCGAAACGTCCGTGAACTGAATCGTATTTCAATAAGTACGCCAAGTGATCTACATCTAATAAATCGTTGATGGCTACTACTTCTACGTTATCTCTTTTATAAGCTTCTCTAAAAACAATTCGACCGATACGGCCAAATCCGTTAATTCCCAATTTCACTTTTGACATAGTCTGTTATTAATTTAAATGATGGTTTTTTTTAAGTTGACATGATATCGCTTACGCGGAGGAGTTCGCGGTCGATTTCCGTATGTCCTTTAATGGCTTGTTCTAGTGGCGTGAGTGCTACGGTGTCGTTTAGGATTCCGACCATAAAGTTCGATTTTCCTTCGAGTAGCGATTCTACAGCTTTCACACCTAAGCGACTTGCCAAAACACGGTCGTAGCACGAAGGTGCGCCGCCGCGTTGCATGTGTCCGAGTACCGAAACGCGCACATCGTATTCGGGTAAATTCTCTTCTACATAATCTTTAAGTTCGAAAACATTTTTTCCGATTTTATCGCCTTCGGCAATCACGACAATACTCGACGATTTACCAGAGGCTTTACTTTTCTTTAGCGACTCGAGCAAACGATCGAGTCCGAGATCTTCTTCTGGAATCAGAATTTCTTCGGCACCGGCACCAATTCCGGCGTTAAGTGCAATGTGTCCGGCGTCGCGACCCATAACTTCCACAAAGAAGAGTCGGTTGTGCGAAGATGCGGTGTCGCGAATTTTGTCGATGACTTCAACGACGGTATTTAGTGCGGTATCGTAACCAAGTGTGTGGCTTGTGCCGAAAATATCGTTATCGATTGTTCCCGGAATTCCCATTACTGGGAAGCCAAATTCGGCATTAAAAACTTCGGCACCGGTGAAACTGCCGTCGCCACCGATAACAACAAGTGCATCGACACCTGCTTTTACGAGATTTTCGTGTGCTTTTTTGCGACCTTCTGGGGTCATAAACTCTTTTGAACGAGCCGATTTTAGGATGGTCCCTCCTTTATTAACGATGTTGTTGACTGAACGTGGTCCCATTTCTTTGAAGTCGCCTTCAATCATTCCTTGGTATCCGCGGTAAATTCCGATACATTCGATATTGTGGTAAGCACAGGTTCTAACAACGGAACGGATGGCGGCATTCATGCCCGGACTATCACCACCAGAGGTTAAAACTCCAATCTTACGTATTTGATTTGACATTTTTAGGTCTTTAAAAATGCTAAATTAGCAAAGTTCGACCGCTACAAACGCAGCAAATTCAGTAATTTAGCAAAGCTTTTGCAATTCAAACGTTTTCGTTAATAAGTTTTTTGAGATTAGAGCTTTTAATCTTCTTTAGATGGGATTGCTTCGCCTTTCGGACGTTCTTTTTTGGAGTTCGAATTGGAATTATCGTCGTTTTCGTTGTTAAAATTGAGATAATCGGGCGTTTCAATATCGGAATCGTGTAGGTAATCTGTACTTCGTTCCCGATCTAAAAGCTTCTTTTTGAATATTTTGTTGATGAATTCTTTGAAGGTGTCGAAATTCACTTCGTAAGTCACACCAATTCCTTGGGTGTATCCAATTCCTTCTCCCAGATAATTAATATCGTTTTCGCGGTTAAAGAAGCGCAAATTCATGGTTCCGTCTTCGTTCACGCGGTATTGTACTTCTACATTTCCGACCAGAGCTGATTCGTTGATGCCGCCAATAGGCACACCAACTTTTCCGTTCACGGTAATCCGATCGTTGATTTGCGTTGAGATATTAAATCCGATACTGCCATCGGTTTGTTGGCCGGGTGTTCGTTCGGCAGATACAATGTCTAATCCGACTTTTACTTTATCATCTGAATTTTGGAATAAATTGTCGAAAATTCCGGTTGCGGTTTCAAATAAATTTTGGGTAAGCGCACTTTGTGTTACGCCGTCGGGAGATAAGAATCCGCCGGTAGAAAGTAAGGTTAGCGCTTGTGTTTGACGCGTGTCGCGATCGTTTAATCGGGTTTCGATTTCTGAACGCAAAACCGAAGATACGGTCGGGAAGGTAATCGAAAAGTCGGGTTCCGGATTACTTAAATTTCCGGTGATAATGATTCCAACATTTACGGGAACACGTCTATTTACAGACGGATTATCCAACAAAACCGCTGGATTGGCTTGTGCCGTGTAAACTGCTTCCAAATTTAAACGGGCACGCATCGGATCGCCTTCCCAAGAAATCGAACTAAATTTCTTTAGTTCAAATCGCTTGTCGATAATACCGCGGTATTTGAAGTTGTACGAACCTTCAGTTACTTGGTAGTCGCCCGTCATTCGGAATTTACCAATAGTGTTGATTTCTAGCAGTAAAATTCCGTTTCCTTTGGCACGCATGCCGTGACCGGTATCTCGATCTAGAATCACTTCAATTTCCGCGTCGGGCGTAATATTTAAGTCGAAGTTTAGTTCTAAACCTTTGTATCGACTCACTTGGCCCGTGATTCCTTTTTGTAAATTGTACTTTTCTTTTTCGGTCAGGTAGTGCATAAAGTTGTTGCTTCCTGTTCCTTCGGCATTGTTGATCGGAATTTTAATTTGCGTTCCGGGTTCCGATTTGGCATTAACGTCTATTTGCAAGGCATCGGTCGATCCAACAATACTAGCGGAGCCATTAATGAATGCAGTTCCATAGTATGCTGCATCGTCGCTGTCTTTGGTGTCTAGCACGAGCAATTTATTGGCGTTAATTCGTAAATCCATTCGCCAATCTGTGAAATACTTGTGGCGGATTTCTCCGTTTAATCGACCTTCCGTTTTATACTTCGTATCTATTAAGGTGTTGTTTTGGAAGAGAAAACGCCCATCGGCGAGATCGATAAAGCTGTTTTCTCGGAAGTTGTAATCGGTGTTGAGGTACGGAATTTTGAAGCCGGCATTTTCCAAAAATAAACGGCCGTTCACCTCGGGTTTATTAACCACGCCACGCACGTTTGCAGTGCCCGATAGCTTGCCGCGAATGTTGGAGATAACGTCGCCTCCCAACGGACTAAAAGCTGCGAGGTTGAATGCATTCAATCGCAAATCAACATCCATCAAAGTTTGGTTGTTTTCAAAAGCGAGGTAACCTTCGGCATTAAAAGCTTCTACATTTTCATTTTCTAAAGACGCATCAATGTTAAACTTCTTGAAAGTATTATCACCTTCAATATCCACATTTAACTCACCCAGCTTTTCTTTGTTGACTTCTAAATCGGCGATGCTGATAGAAGCCGTTGGTTCAAAAATTTGTTTGTTTTGTTTGATATTCACGGCGCCATTCAAACGTCCGTTAATGTTCAAGCTGTCTACAGTTGGAATAATCTTACCCAAGTTCACTTCTTCAAACGACAAATTCAAATCCTTGTACGTCGAATCTTTTACAATTCCGACTAAATCCATACGCTGATTTTCATGCGTCATCGACAGTTTTCGGATGTCGAACGAACTCAATTTCTTGTCGAAAATAACTTTGTTTTCTTCGTTGTCGCTTTCGTTTAAAAACCACAAATAGTCTTTAAAATGCAACTCCGATTTTTTAATTCCCACCACGTTATTGTTGTCTTTATCGATGGTATGGAAGAAGTTTAAGTTGTAATAATCCTGCGCTTGTTTGCCCCCTTTAAATTCGGTTCGAACACGCATCGTATCTTTTGATGTGACGTTAATTAAGTTAAAATCGGATATCTTGTAATACTTGGTTTTTATCGAATCGAGTTCAATAAATGCATTGTAAAGCGGGTTTTTATTGTCGACAATGACGCGAATTTGCTCGAGTTCATTGTTGTTAATAACCACATTTGGCGAAGTGAAATTGAATTTGAAATCGTTGTTATCGCTGTTGATGCTTCCTCGGAGAAAGGTATTTGTTGCGAGTTTTATCTCTGGATAGAAAATTTCGACGATTTTATTGTAGATGCTCAGATTGAATTTTAAATACTGTCCGGACTTCACCTTAAACGGTTTGTAATTGGTGTACAAACTTCCCACAGCGTTTTGAACCATGGGAACCACGTCTTGAAAACGGAATTTCCCGCTCACTTTTCCAGCGATGATCTCCGGAGAATTCATTTCGATGGTTTTCACACCCTGTGCATCAACCGACGAGCTGAGCGTAAATGCATCGAATAAGTACGTGTCGTTTTGGTTTTGATACGAGGTTTGATTTACAACGATTTCTCCGACAGCATTATCTAAGGTTGTTCCGGTGAAACTGCCTTTTATATCGCCTTTAAAAACAGCAATCGAGTCGGTTGTAAATCGCAGTTTTCGCAAATTAGCGAAGTCGATTAGTGCATGGAAATCGTATTTAGGTGTGCGTTTGCTTAAATCGATTGCACCGTCAAAATCCATATACAAATTCGGATCATTAGCGATAATGCTACCGCGGTATAACGGGCTGTTTAGTTGACCATCGATAACGATATTGCGGTAATTGTACCGATTGTATCCGAAATTGTTTATTTTTCCTTTGATGCTGGTATTAACGTTTTTCGAGTTAAATCCCGAACCTTCGACCTCCGCGGTCATCGACAACAGTCCAATGTCGGATTGTCCGATAAACTTCCCGAGTTTAAATTGTTCGAACAGTAACGTTCCTTTGTAAGCTGCGTTCTGGAAATCGTCTATGCCATTGATTTTGAGCTTGCCAGCGAGTTTTCCCGCAGTGGCATTCATTCCAAAATTCGCATCCAAATTTTTTCGACTCAACGCAATTTTTCCTTTCAGTTGAATTAATCCTAATCGCGCTACTTCTTTGGGAAGGCTTTTCCCAATCACATTCGGAATCAAAGCACACAAGCTGGCGTAATCCGAAGTGAAGTTTTTGAGATCAGCTGTCATAAAAAACTTCTGATTTTCATCGCCAAAACTATTAAGCAGCGCTAAATTCCCACTCAGAAGCGTTTTTCGAGAATCTCGTAAATAGGTGTTTTTTAGCGAGAAATTGTTAAGCGTTCCTTGAAAATCGGTTCGTAATTCAAATTGATTGTCGGCTGCCATATCCGAATAAAAACACTTGACATCCTTTCCTGAAACTGAACCGCGAAGTTTCGGTAAACTCCAAACAACTTTATTTTCAAAATCGGCAAATTCTCCCGGATTAAAGCTTAGCGAGGCATTTCCTTGAAGTTCAGACCGACTTGTTTGCAGCTTGAAATCGCTTAGTTTGATTTGCGTTTTTCCATAGTTGAGGTAACCGCGTAAATCTTCTACTACGATACCGCGACTGTCTTTAAAAGAAAGCTGATTTATTTTTGTTTGTACATCAGGGCCATAAATTTTAAAGTTACTTATGGAAGCTTCTAGTTTTGTGAAATCGACATCGGTTACATTTCTATTCGCATCAATAATTCGGAAGCGGCCGCGCTGTATGTACGCATTTTTCGCTTGAAGTAGGAATTTAGATTTAGAAGGTTTGCCGGTTTCAAATCGATTCACGAATACGTCTAAATTCGATTTTTTCTCTCCTTTGTAGGTTTTGATGAAGAATTTTAGTGCGTTGATTCTAATATCGCCAAAAATCAGATTTCCGTCGTAGAGTTCGCGTGCGCTGAGGATATCGGTTTGTATGCGGTTGGCGAAAATCAAGGTGTCTTTGTGATGATCTCGAATGAGCACCGTTTTTAACTTGACACTTCCAAAGACGGTTATAGCGACTTGTTCAACCGAAATATCGGTACTAAAATCTTTGTTGAGGCGTTCGGTTACCAAAGCACCAATTTTTGTTTGAACCACGGGTAAAGACAGCACAATTCCGAGTGTTAGCAACAGTAAAAACAGAGCTACTAAAACCCGTGCAACAATTCGCTTGGCTCTTTTAAATTGAGCTATTTTCTTTTTTTCTTCCAAAAATCTGTCTGCTTATCGCGGCAAAAAGCAATAGAAATTACTGTAAATTTGCACGCATTCAAATCCGAAAAGAACTGATTTTTTTCGGATAGTCAAATATAAGTCAAAATCCATGCCCTAAATGGCAGAATCAACTGTTTTTACCTTAGCTATTGAAAGTTCGTGTGACGACACTTCGGCTGCTGTACTACAAAACGACAAGGTTTTATCAAATGTTGTAGCCGGACAAAAAATTCACGAGCAATATGGTGGCGTTGTTCCCGAACTAGCTTCGCGTGCACATCAGCAAAATATAGTTCCCGTGGTTGAGCTGGCTTTGCGAAAAGCAGGAATCACTAAAAATCAGCTAAATGCGGTTGCTTTTACGCAAGGTCCAGGTTTGTTAGGATCATTATTGGTTGGAAGTTCTTTCGCAAAATCGCTTTCGGCGGCGCTGCGTGTTCCTTTATTTGCAGTTCATCACATGCACGGTCATATTTTGGCACATTTTATCGACGAGGCGGGTTTCGACAAGCCAACTTTCCCGTTTTTAGCTGTAACAATTAGTGGCGGACATACGCAGATTGTTCGCGTTGACAGTCATTTTTCTATGACTGTGATTGGAGAAACGACCGACGATGCAGTAGGGGAGGCCTTCGATAAAACTGCAAAAATTTTGGGATTGCCTTATCCTGGT
>JAIXTU010000017.1 GCA_027483785.1 Flavobacterium sp. | reverse complement strand
CAATGGACTGTGGTATGATTTCTTTACCAAAATCTTTGGTGTTCGGATTCGACATTAAGTCGATAAGTAACTGTCTATTAAATATATAAATACCCATCGATGCCAAATAATGCTTGCCAGCTGCGGCCGACTCGGCACTAACATCCGATGTCCATTCCGGTAATAACGAAGCGTCTGGTTTTTCGATAAAAGAAGTAATCCAGCTTTGGGCGTCAGTTTTTAAAATTCCGAACTCTGGCGCTTCTTTGGCAGTAACCGGTAAAGTTGCAATCGAAATTTCGGCACCGCTTTCGTGATGCGCTTTAATCATTTGGTTGAAATCCATTTGATAGAGCTGATCGACCGAAAGAATCAGTGCATAATCAAATTGATGATTCAAAAAGTGGTTCATACATTGGCGCACCGCATCGGCTGTACCTTGAAACCAGGTCGGATTGTCGGGTGTTTGTTCTGCGGCCAAAATATCTACAAAAGCCGTACTAAAATGGCTAAAATGATAGGTGTTTTTGATGTGCTGATTTAACGATGCCGAGTTAAACTGCGTTAAAACGAACATACGTTTGATATCCGAATTGATGCAGTTGGAAATCGGAATATCAACCAAGCGGTATTTTCCAGCAATCGGAACGGCAGGTTTCGAACGTGTTTCGGTTAAAGGATATAATCGAGAACCTTGTCCGCCACCTAAAATTATAGCTAAAGTACTTGTATTCATGTAAATGTATTTTGTTTTGAGGTTTGTCTAGATTAGGCTTGTTCCGGTTTAAATTGTGCTTGCACGGAACGATAAAAATCGAAAGTTTGTTTTGCGATAGCGCGCCAGCTAAAGTGATCGATAACCCGTTTTCTTCCTGCTTTTCCCATGGCAACGGCTTTTGCTTCGTCGCGTAGGAGCACATTCACTTTTTCTGCGAAAGCGCGCTGAAACGATTCGGGATTTTTTGGATAGAAATCGGATTTAGAAACCGGCTCTAACGGAATTAAAAAGCCCGTTTCGCCTTCAGTCAAGATTTCCGGAATACCGCCAACCGCACTTGCTACTACAGGCGTTTCACACGAAAGTGCTTCTAAATTAATGATGCCAAACGGTTCGTATAACGACGGACACGCAAATACGCGCGCTTTGCTGTACAAAACGCGAACTTGCTCGCGCGGCAGCATTTCTGAAATAAGAATAACACCCGAACGTGCTTGCTGTAATTCAGCGATGAGTTCTTCGGTTTCTTTCGCAATTTCTGGCGTATCGGGCGCGCCGGCACAAAGTACAATTTGACAATCGGTATCGAAATGATGCGCCGCGGCAATGAGTTGCGAAATGCCTTTCTGACGCGTAATACGTCCTACAAAAAGCACAAACGGCATGTTTGGATTGATACCATAACGTTCGAGCAGTGAATCATCGGATGTCGGTGCGTAAAAATCGGGGTCAATTCCGTTGTGAATTACGGTTACTTTATCGGGATTCACGCCGTAAGAATCAACCACATCGCGTTTCATTTGTTGGCTTACGGCAATAATACCGTCGGCTGTTTGGTAGGCATGTTGTTCAATCCAACGTGAGAGAAAATAGCCGTTTCCGAGTTGTTCGACTTTCCAAGGTCGTTGCGATTCCAAACTGTGCGTTGTTAGAATTAACGGCACTTGCAACAATTGTCGGGAAACAACACCAGCGAAATGCGTGTACCAAGTGTGGCAATGAATAACGTCGGCATTTGGCGTAGCAGCCGAAATATCGATGTTTCGAATCAAATGCTGAAACAGTTTTGCTTGAAAAGCTGCCGTACTGAGAATATCTTCGTTAGGAGAAATTCCTTGAACGTGCAAATTCCCGCTATTTTCAAGCTGATCGCCAAAACAACGAACTTCTACTTCTGCGTGAGCTAATAATTCCTGGCAAAGAAAATCGACATGTACACCAGCGCCACCGTAAATGTGTGGCGGAAATTCATTCGTAAAAAGCGCTACTTTCATGCAAAAAGTTGAGTTAATTTCGATTCCCTAAAATTGCAAATAAATTTAGATATTACAGGTAGTTTAACCTATATATTAACTCAACATTCAAAATTAAACGCAATTTTTAGCGAATTCGACAAGCATTTGAATTTTTGTTACTAATGGTCGCAATTGACGACTCATTGAAAAACTCACGAAATGAAAATTAGCGCATCAATTCTGATTTTTCTGCTAGTGCCGTTCCTCAACATTAACGCACAAACTTGGAAACAACTCGCTACCGAACCGTATGCAGGCAAGCAAGACGATATTTGCTTTATAGATGAGAAAACAGGCTGGTATGTAAACGGATTTGGAAAAATATTTAATACCAACAACGGCGGCGAAACCTGGGCCAAGCAATGGGAACAAAAAGGCAGCTTTTTTAGAACGATAGCTTTTATCAATGAGCAAGTAGGTTTTGTTGGAACCGTAGGCACCGATTATTTTCCAAACGTAACCGATACCATTCCGCTGTATCGAACCCGCGACGGCGGTAAATCTTGGGAACCCGTATCGTATAAAGGTCCGTACGTGAAAGGATTATGCGCCATCGATGTGGTTAAGGAACAATACATTAACCACGGAAATATTGATTATAAGTACCATCTTTTTGCCGTAGGTCGTGTGGGAAGTCCCGCAAACCTTATCGTTTCGCACGACGGTGGGGAAACTTGGCAATCCAAATCGCTGCAAAACGATTGCCAAATGCTATTCGATATCAAGATGTTGAATAAAAACCTCGGATTTGTTTGTGCAGCCAGTAGCGACGATATTTCGCAATCCAATGCCGTAATCTTAAGAACAACCGACGGTGGAAAAACATGGAAAAAAGTATATCAATCGGCTCGCCCATTCGAAACTACTTGGAAAGTATCTTTTCCGACGCCGCAAGTAGGTTACGTAACAATACAATCCTACAATCCCGACCCAAACGTTACGCAACAACGTATCGCTAAAACTACTGATGGCGGCGAAACGTGGACGGAAATCAATCTCATTG
>JAIXTU010000408.1 GCA_027483785.1 Flavobacterium sp. | reverse complement strand
CGCTCTCAGGTGGAAATAAGCTTGTTTTTACACGATAGATAATTTCTATATAGAATGCTCAATAAATTGTTTTTCAGAATATTGAATATTGTAATTTAAAGCAATATTATAAGTTCAGCCAATTTTTGAGAATTTGCATGCCGTGTTCGCTTAAAATACTTTCAGGATGAAATTGAACGCCGAAAACAGGTGAATTTTTGTGTTCAAAAGCCATGATGGTTCCGTCGGTAGTTTTCGCTGTAATTTGTAATGTATCTGGAAAGTTTTTCGGATTGGCTGCCCAAGAATGATACCGCGCTACGTTGAATGTGTTTGGAAGTTCGCGAAAAAGCTTGTTTTCTTGAGTTTGCGTCATTAAATCAGCATAGCCGTGGTGTACTTGTGGTAGATTTATTAAATCGCCTCCAAAATGCTTGACGAGCGCTTGTAAGCCAAGACACACTCCTAAAACTTTTTTTGTTTCAGCTATTTCAGAAATAATAGCCATTAAGTGGCCAGCATTTTCTGGAAGACCTGGTCCGGGCGAAAGCACTATACTGTCGTGTGTATTTAGTAAATCGCGGTACGGTTCGTCGTTTTTAAGAACCTTTACTTCGCAATCCAGCGCTTCAAAATAGTGCACTAAATTGTAGGTAAAGCTGTCGTAAGAATCAATAAGTAATACTTTAGTCAAAGTTGTTTAAAAATCTGGTTTTGAATCCGTTTACTCTTTTAAAGAATTCAAATTTTTAACGACATCTTCCAAGCTTTTCTCGATGTCTTTATCGCTGTATTGCAAACGAATTAGTTTTTCGGTTTTTCCGGCCGCCAAATATGCTGATTCGGCAAGTTTGAATTTTTCTTTCTTTTCTGCGAAAGCAATCGACGCACTTTCATACAATCGATGCACGTCGGCCCGCAAGTCGACAACAAGTTTTAAAGCTGCATTTCGGTCGTTCTTTTTTAATTCGGCAAGAATCTGTTCTTGTTTTTTTTCTATGTCTTTTACCACGCTTGCCGTCACCGGGCCTTTCTGTGCAAACGCGATAACACTGAAAAACAGCGCTGCAAAAGCAATATATTTTTTCATATCAATATTTTTTGGAGTAAAAATAAGAAAGGAATCGACTAAAGTAATTTGCTTTATGAATCATTTTTGCATTTCAGTATCGATTTCCGACAATTCGGTACGCTACTTTTTTTTGGTTGAACGAGTCGGTACATATTTGCTCCAAACTTATAGCCATGAAAATTTTGCAAATCCTATTTTTCTTTTGCGTAGCTTCAGTCTGCGCACAAAACACGATTTCCGGCAAGGTTGTCGATTCAAAAAGTAAACCCATCGAAAAGGCAAACGTTTTTCTCGACGGAACTTACGACGGTGCCACTACGGCTGCCGACGGTTCTTTCTCGTTTGAAACGACCGAAACGGGAACGTTGGTTCTCAAAGTTTCTGCATTATTGTACGATACAGCGACAATATCTATTGATGTTCAAAACTTTAAGAATCAAATAATCATTTTGACAGCCAGCGAAAGCACTTTAGATACTGTGGTTATTAATGCCGGAACATTTGAAGCGGGCGATAAATCGAAATCGGCGGTATTGAAACCGCTTGATATTGTGACCACAGCGGGATCGGCGGGCGATATTGTTGGCGCGTTACTTACGCTTCCGGGAACGCAAACGGTTGGTGAGAGCGGCCGACTTTTTATTCGCGGTGGTGAAGCGAACGAAACGCAAACTTTTGTAGACGGTGTTCGAGTGGCGCAACCGTATGGCGCTGCTGCTAATAATTTACCGGCACGCGGACGTTTTTCGCCTTTTTTGTTTAAAGGAATTTCGTTTTCAACGGGTGGCTATTCTGCCGAGTATGGCGAAGCGCTTTCGAGTGTTTTGTTATTGAATACAACCGACATGCCCACCGAAGAACAAACCGATATTTCGATCATGACCGTGGGCGTAGGTTTGAGCAATACCCAAAAATGGAATAAAAGTGCGTTTACGTTTAACACTTCGTACACCAATTTAGAACCGTATCAATGGATTGCGCCACAGGACGTTGATTGGAACAAACCGTACCAATCGCTTTCTGGAGAAGCCGTGTACCGACGCGAGTTTGAAAACGGATTGCTTAAAGTGTACGGCGCTTTCGATGCGGCGCAACTCGATTTAAATCAGTTTGATATTAATACCAGCGGATTGAGTCGGTTTGCCTTAAAAAACGATAACTTTTATGGAAATGCTTCGTACGACGGTGCTTTGAACAACGGTTGGCGCATTTTTTCGGGTTTGAGTTTTGGCTACAGCACCAATAAAATCGATTTGAATTTTGGAAACGTAACCAATACAGAACGCGCTTATCACGCGAAATTACGTTTAAAAAAGCGTTTTTCGAGTTCGCACAAGTTGACTTTTGGTGCCGAAGCTTTCCGTACGAATTTTGGCGAGTTGTTTGAAGAAGATACAGCCGATTTTAAATTGCGGTATGAGCTTGATATTGTTTCCGCTTTCGCAGAATACGACTATACGCTTTCGAAAGATCTAGCTTTTAAATTTGGCGTTCGAGGCAGTAGAAATGCGCTTTTGAACTCAAATTTTGTGGATCCGCGTGTATCGTTGGCGTACAAAATTTCGAAAAACGGAACGCTTTCGGCAGCGTACGGTATTTTCCGCCAATCGGCGCCGGCTGATTTATTGAAATTTGAAAATAGGTTAGGAAACGAGAAAAGCACACATTATTTATTGAATTACGAATACCGCAAAAACGACCAATTGTTTCGGGCTGAGGTTTACGACAAAGAGTACGATCAATTGGTGACGTTTTCTGGAAATCAGGCGCAGTTTGGCGAAACGTTTACCAATTCGGGTTTTGGTATGGCGCGTGGTGTTGATTTGCTTTGGCGCGATAACCACAATATTAAAAATCTGGAGTATTGGGTTTCGTATTCGTACATTGATACTGAGCGTTTGTATCGCGGTTTCCCGAGTGCGGTTACGCCTTCGTTTGTTGCGAAACACACAGCAAGTATCGTTACGAAATATTGGGTTCAGGCGTTGAAATCGCAAATTGGTTTAACGCATACGTTTAATTCTGGGCGTCCGTATAACGATCCGAATGAAACGGCATTTATGAACCAAAAAACCAAGTATTTTCAGAATTTGAGTTTGGGTTGGGCGTATTTGATGAATCCGCAGATGATTATTTACTTTTCGGCGCAGAATTTATTGGGAGCGCAAAACGTTTTTGGTTACCAATTTGCCAATAATCCGGATGAAAACGGTCAGTACGCTCGACGTGCGATTCGTCCGGCGGCAGATAAGTTTTTCTTTGTTGGATTTTTCTGGACGATAAGTTCGGATAAGTCGAAGAATCAATTAGATAATTTATAGACACGGATCGTTTGTGCACGATTTTGCGCAACCGATTGAGCGGATTAGCCCGCAGCAAGGCCCGATGCAAGAGGGCAACGCAGCGAGGACTATGAGCGAAAGCGGGACGCGGCGGCGCACGGAATTTCCACTAAATACCGCCGGGATGCGCCCAAAAAACAAAATATAAAAAACGAAAAACTACAATTCAGTACACAAATTTTACAGTTCAGTACAACTTATTTTCAACAGCAATAACACTAAAATACTTTTACATCATCAAACTTAAACATCTAAAAAAAATGAAAACAACAACAGTATTTTTAAGCCTTCTTTTTTCGACTGTTCTAATGGCACAATCGAAATTTGAAACAGGAATGAAAAAAGGAATGGACTTGTGGAATTCGGGAAAAACCACTGAAGCAAGCGCTTTATTTGAGCGTATTGCTGCCGCAGAACCAAACGAATGGTTGCCTAATTATTACGTTGCTTTGGTAAACACAACATCGGCGTTTTACATTAAAGACAAAACGCAAATTACCGCTTTACTTACCCAAGCGCAGAGTGCATTAGACATTGAAATGGCGAAAAACGCCGAAAACGCCGAATTGCTGGTTGTACAAGCGTTAATTTATACGGCTTACATTGTTCAAGATCCGATGACAAATGGCCAAAAATACAGTCCGATTGTCATGGTATTATATGCTAAAGCAGAAAAAATAGCTCCTGAGAATCCGCGTGTGGTGTTTAGCAAAGCCGATTTTGAAATTGGTGGTGCGAAATTTTGGGGAAAAGATACCAAACCTATGTGCGAACAAGTAGCGCGATCGATTGCCATGTTCGAAACTGAAAAACCGGCAACGCCTTTTGCGCCAACTTGGGGAAAAGAACGCGCACAACAAGTGTTAGCTTCATGTAGTAAATAACTTTAAATTCGAACCGATATGTTACTTATTCAAAATACCATCAGAATCTTTTTCAAAGTAATTATGTTTAGTCTTATTGTTTGTATAGCCGTTGCTACCGTAAAATTTGTACTTTAAATCTCTAAAACGCAGTTGTATGTTGATCATTCAAAAAACCATCCAAATCATTTTCAAGGCGTTCATCACTGGTTTAGTTGTGAGCTTTGGAATTACCGCTACGGTGTTTTTCATTGAAATGCTGTTGGGTCGCGATTTTGAAGTGAACAACCGACTCGTTGCAGAAATAGGTATGTACTTTTTGTACGGAACGGTGCTTACGGTAATAAACAGTACGTTTTTCAACTACATTAATTTTCTTCCTTGGAAAAAGTATAAGAAATATCGCTTCTTGCTTGGTGTTGTGGGAAGTGTGGTAGTTACAACGATTGGCATTTTTATTATTCGTTACATCACCGACGTTTTGATTAATCAAATGCCGTTTTCGGCTTTCTTAGCCGCACAAACCGTACGCAGTTACCTGTTCTCGATTTTGCTTACGTTGGTTATTTCCTTGCTGTTTCACGCCATTTACTTCTACAAGCAAATGCAGGAAGTAAAGGTAAAAGAACAGAAAATTATAGCTGGAAATGCTTCGGCGCGATTCGAAACGCTTAAGAATCAGATTGATCCGCACTTTCTTTTCAATAGTTTGAATGTGTTGAGTTCGCTGATTGAGGAAAATCCGGATAATGCACAGAAGTTCACTACTTCATTGTCGAAGATTTACCGCTACGTTTTAGAGCAAAAAGACAAAGAATTGGTTCCTTTAGAGGAAGAGTTGAAATTCGCCAAAACCTATTTGAATTTATTGCAAATGCGTTTTGAAGGAAGTTTGCAGTATGAGCTTCCGGAAATTCAAGAAAACGACGAATCGAAAGTAGTTCCGTTAAGCTTGCAACTACTTTTAGAAAATACCATTAAACACAATGTGGTGAGTCCGCAAAAGCCTTTGAAAGTGCGGATTTACGTTAAAGACAATAATTTGGTTGTGGAAAACGACCTACAACGCAAGGAAGTTCTCAAAGATCGGGAAGGCGTTGGCATTCAAAACATCGTTAGTAGATACAGTATATTAACCAAAAGATCGGTGCAGATTATTGAAAGTGAACAAACTTTCGCCGTTGCTATTCCGATCCTAACAGAAATTATAGAAATCATGGAACAAACAGAAACACAATCGCAACAAGCGTATATCGATGCCCGCAAACGGGTGGAAGACATTAAAGGATTTTACGGAAATTTAATGTCGTATATCTTAGTCAATTTAGGATTGATCACTTTAAATTTATTGTCGACACCAAATCACTTATGGTTCTTTTGGCCGCTTTTGGGTTGGGGAATTGGCGTATTATTCCACGCGATGTCGGTTTTCAATTTTATGCCCTTTTTCGGTGCCGACTGGGAGAAGCGAAAAGTACAGGAGTTATTAGAGAAAGAAAAACAAAATAAATATCGTTAATATGGAAACGCAAAATCAGATTCCGGAAAATGTTAAAAAGCAGTTGAAGAACATCAAAGGATTTTATGGGCATCTTACCTCGTTTTGCATTGTGATTCCCGTATTGATAGTAGTAAATTTATCGTTAATGCCCGAATTTCAATGGTTTTGGTTTTCGCTGATCGGGTGGGGAATAGGTTTGTTTTTTCACTACTTGGAAGCTTTTCAAAAAATGCCTCGTTTTATGAAGGACATCGAAGAAGAGCAAATGAAAAAATACACGCAAGGTTGGACCAATCCGTCGCAAATTCCCGCGCAGCTCAAGGCAGAAATAGCCTTTGAAGTGGAGAACAAAGTGAAGAAATTACGCGGTTTTTACGGTCATTTAACCGCATATCTTCTGGTGAATATTGTGGTTGTTATTTCACAATTATCAGAAGGCGAAGTACTTAATTTAGGTATGTTCAACTTGGCTATTTGGTGGGGATTTGGTGTGGTAGCGCACGCCGTTAGTGTTTTTGGAGCTAATTTGTTCTTTAACGAAGCTTGGGAACAGCGCAAAATAGAAGAATTTATGAGAAAATCAGACCGCCAATAATGGATGCACTTTTTATTACTTTTCTGGTTATTCACATCGTAAGCGGCGGAATTGCTTTGCTTGTTGGAACCTATAGTATGGCAGCAGCAAAAGGAACCAAACAACACGTTTTAACCGGAAAAGTTTTTACAGGTGCTATGTATGTTTGTGCCACTGCCGGTTTTGTGATGTCGGTTTTACACAGTTCTACCTTTTTATTGTGTATTTCTGTTTTCACTCTTTTTATGCTGAGTACAGGTTTACAAGCTATGGCATTGATAAAACGAAAAATTCAAAAGTCGGTTTACTTATTGGTTCCTGCTTTTGTTATGAGTATTTTTTCAATCGGATTGGTTGTATTTGGGATTTTAAATCAGTTCAATGTTATCGTTCTGGTTTTTGGTTTGGGAAGTTTGGTAATGTGCGTGCAGGATTTGCGCACGTATTTCGATAAAACAAAATTGGCAAATCCGTATTATTTGGTACATATTCAACGAATGACGGGTGCTTATATCGCCGCATTTACCGCTTTTTTAGTGGTAAACAATACATTTTTACCAGCGGTTGTTGCCTGGTTGGCGCCGTCGGTTGTGGGAAGTATTTTAATTACAGTTTGGTCGCGAAAAAACGCAAAATTAAAGTATGAAAATTAGAGCTATTATTGTTGAAGACGAAAAACCTGCGGCGCGTTTGCTGTCGCGGAAGTTGGAGAAATTATCGATCGAAGTGGTGCAAATGCTTCATTCTGTGGAGGAAGCCGTTTCGTATTTCAAGGCAAATTCGGCACCCGACTTGTTGTTTTTAGACATTCAATTAAGCGACGGTTTGTCGTTCGAGATTTTCTCGCAAGTCGAAATTAATAGCGCTGTAATCTTTACTACTGCTTACGACGAGTACGCTTTGAAAGCTTTCAAGTTGAACAGCATTGATTATTTGTTGAAACCAATTGATGAAGCCGATTTGGAAGCCGCCGTTTCTAAATTCAAAAAGCGATTTGAGAAAAACGATCAGCCCGATTTTAATCTCGAACAACTCAAACAATTGTTTGCACCTGCTGCTGCGAAAGCGTATAAGTCGCGCTTTACCGTGAAAATCGGCTCGCAACTGCGCATTATTGAATTAAAAGATATAGAACTTATTTTCAGTGAAAATCGAGGTACGTATATTCATACCCACGAAAATCGCGATTATCTGATCGATCAAACCATGGATGAGGTTGAGCAAGAGTTAGATCCGAACGTATTCTTCCGCGTAAGCAGAAAATTTCTCGTGCCGCTTACTTCTGTTAAGGAAATTACGGCGTACAGCAATTCGCGTTTAAAGATTATTCCTGCAACGTACAAGGCAGATGAGGTAATTGTGAGTCGCGAGAAAGTAGCCGAATTTAGGAAATGGTTGGAGTAACCGCTTTCGCGCGAAGCGTTATCAAATAGTAACAGCCAAAAAGCAGGGCGGCAAAAACCAAATGAAGCGTTTGCGTTCCGAAGGGAAAATCGACGTAATACATTAAAATTCCGGTCGCTACTTCAGCACTCACTACAAATAGTTGTATGTTTCCAAGTTTGCGGAGTTCTGTATGCCTAAGTTTTACAAATAAGTAAACGGCTAGTGCAAAAACCACAATCGAAAACGATCGGTGAATGTAAATAATCGATGGTGCGTTTTCCAACATTTGGCTTACCGGTTCTATTCCTAAACCTTTTACTTGCTCATCTACAAATTGGCGCACTTGCGTTCCCATGGCAATTTGCACCAAGGTTAAAAATAAGGCAGTTGCGGTAATCCAATGCGGAATCGAAACGGCAAACGAACGTTTTTCTTGCGCACGATAGTACAATGTAAACAGCATACCAACAATCAGCAACGCAACCAACATGTGTACAGTTATTTTGATCGGATTTAAAACCGAATACACTACAGTTGCACCAATCCACGCTTGAAATCCCATCAAGAGTAATGTCGCAAACGTTAGTAATTTGTCTTTTAATACAGTGGTTTTACTCAAAAAGCTATAAACCGTCATCAGCAAAACGGCCAAGCCAGCAAGTGCGCCAAGCAATCGATTTAAGTACTCAATCCAGGTATGCACCGGATTAAAAATAGCGTAATCGTGTTTGGTGTATGGTTTCCAATCGCTTTCGCGGAAGGAAGCTGATGAGGTAAAATCTTTTGCAGCTACAAATAGTTTTTCATCAACGATAATAACTTGTCCGCTTTCGTATTGCCGATTTTCTTGAAATTGCAATTCGCTGATTTCCGTTGGCGGAATGTAATAACCAAAACACTTTGGCCAATCCGGACAGCCCATGCCGCTGCCGGTCATACGCACCAAAGCGCCGGCAACAATAACCAAATACACTAAAACCAACGAAGCACCAATCGATTTTTTATAAAATTTATCCATTTGTATGTTGTTTGAGTCCCAACTCAGCGGCTTTTAAAAACAATAGCTCTTTAGCTTGTTCGAAATCGTTGGCAATTTTTCCTTCGAGTATCGATTCTTTGATGTATTCTTTAATAACACCAATTTCGCGCGACGGACCAATGCCAAAAGTTTCCATGATAAACTCGCCGGTAATAGGCGGTTGGAAATTCCGAATCTGGTCGCGTTCTTCAACTTCAACGATTTTCTGACGCACCAATTCGAAATTCTGATGGTATTTTTTGAATTTGATTTTGTTTTTTGTGGTGATATCGGCTTCGCATAAAGTCATTAGCGATTCCACATCTTCGCCGGCTTCAAAAATCAAACGACGCACGGCCGAATCTGTCACGATATCTTGTGCCAAAACAATAGGTCGAGAACTCATGAGCACCATTTTTTGCACAAATTTCATTTTCTGATTGAGCGGCATGTTTAAACGCATGAAGATTTTCTTCACCATTTTACTTCCCACAAATTCGTGTCCGTGAAATGTCCAACCTTGTTTTTTCTGAAACTTTTTGGTTGGTGCTTTTCCGATATCGTGTAACAAGGCTGCCCAACGCAACCAAACGTCGTCGGTGTTTCTCGAAATATTATCGACCACTTCCAGCGTATGGTAAAAGTTGTTTTTATGCGTTTGTCCTTCGATTTCTTCAACCTGATTCAAGGCGGTTAATTCCGGTAAGATCAGATCAAGCAGCTTTGCATCGTACAGTAACGATAAGCCTATCGATGGTTTTTCAGTTTCGAGAATTTTGTTGAGTTCGCCAATGATGCGTTCACCGGAAATGATTTCAATTCGGTGCGCGTTTCTTTTTAGGGAATCGAAGCAGCTCGGTTCGATATGAAATTGCAATTGTGTGGCAAATCGAATGGCGCGAAGCATGCGTAACGGATCGTCGGAAAACGTAATATCCGGATCGGTTGGCGTGCGAATTATTTTCGACTCTAAATCGGTTATGCCGTCAAACGGATCGACCAAAGCACCGAAATCGACTTCGTTTAGTGAGATGGCTAAAGCGTTAATGGTGAAATCGCGGCGCAATTGATCGTCTTGCAACGTGCCTGATTCTACGATCGGTTTCCGACTGTCTCGTGCATACGATTCGCGGCGAGCACCTACAAATTCAATGTCGGTTTCTGCAAAATGCAACATGGCGGTTCCAAAATTCTTGAAAAACTGTACTTTCGTTCGTTGCGGTAATTGCGCGGCTACTGCTTCTGCGAAAGCGATTCCGTTTCCGACAACTACAAAATCGATATCGAGTTTTCCGCTGCGATTCAGTAAATAATCGCGAATAAAGCCGCCAACAACATAGGCTTGAACGCCGGTTTGCGCAGCAGTTTTGGCTACGTACGAAAAAATAGGATGCTGAAGGGCAGCTGCGTGATTTTGCGTTGACACCGTACTGAAGAAATTAAGCGGCGAAAACCGTGTGATTATTCTTAATTCACGCCGACATTCGCGATTTTTTATTGCGTGGCAAATTTACAACATACCTGACGGATGATGTGCGAACAATTCAAAAATCATTCTAAGTTTTTCTTAAAATCGTTTTGAAAATCAATTTCGCCATGGGAAACGAGTTTACCTTAGAAGATGAATTGACCTAGCTGTTCTGCGAAATGCAATTCGTTGTTTTGCTAATTGTTTAACTGCGAATGATTTTCACTTGAGCATCGCGGGTTAGTTTGATGATTGCCGATGATTTCGTAGTTTTTTTATCGCGATCTAGGTTCACTACGTAATCAACTTGTTGGATTAACTCGGGCGCTATTTCGGCGAAACTTGTTGGCGTTGGCGCGCCGGAGAAATTTGCGGAAGTAGAAACCAGCGGATTCTTTAGTCGCTCGATCAATTTATAGCAAAATGGATCTTTGACGATTCGGATTCCGAGCGAATTATCGTTGGCAATGAGCTGCGGCGCTACGTTTTTCGGATCGTCCAGCACTAAAGTTGTCGGTTTTTCAGACAGTTCTAGAATTTGCCAAGCGGCTTCCGGCACTTCTTTGAAAACGCGGTGAATGAGTCGATCGCCGTTTACCAGTACAATCATACTGTGGTCGGCAGCTCTTTTTTTCAATTCAAAAAGTCGCTTTACAGCAGTTTCGTTAGTTGCATCGCAGCCTAATCCCCAAACGGTGTCGGTGGGATATAAAATGATTCCCCCATTTTTAATCACTTCAAACGAATTAAAAACTTCTTCGTTAATGTTGTTTGTCATTGTTTGTGTTTTAGCGATTCAGACATTGGAGCTCCTTTAAGTAATAGCGCTAGGATTGGTCGGTTTTTTGATTTTACTAAAGAGCTTAAAAGGTATTTCTGTATTAAAAACAATAGTACCAGTTTTCGGGAAAAACTTCCGTAGTGTTTTTTGATTACGTAAAGCAATGAGATTTTCAATTCTTTTTTTATTGCCAACGATTTTTCTGTACTTCCGCCATGAAAGTGCATAAATTTAGCTTGCGGTACCAAATAAGCTGTTTTTCCGAGGTTTAATAGTCGGATACATAAGTCGGTTTCTTCATAATATAGAAAAATCTGAGGATCAAAGCCACCAACGCGAGTAAAATCTTCAGTTTTCAGAAAAAGCAAACTGCCCGGTACAAAATTAACCTGAATGGGTTTGCTGTATTCTTTTTTCCTTTTTGGGTATTTCTTTGGATTTATCAACTCTAAAAAACTTCGACCAAGAATTTCTCTTGTAGGCGAAGCAAAGTGATCTAAAGAAATAAGAAAAGACGAGTCGGCGGTGTACGCTTGTGCACCTGCTACTCCAACGCTCGGATTGTTGTCTAGGAAGTTTTTTAATATGGAAATACAGTCGTTCAATAGAACAGTATCGTTGTTTAAGAAGCAAACGTATTTAGCATTACTTTTTTCAAAACCTGCCATATTTCCGCCACCAAAGCCCGTATTCTTTGTATTTCGGTTAAGTGATAAGTTGGGAAAGTTGTAGGAATCTAACTGTTTCTTTAGGTTTTCAAAATCGCTGATTTCAGAATTATTATCGGTAATGATAACTTCAAATGAAACTGCGTCAGAGGTTTGTTCGAAAATCGATTTAATGCAATTTAAACTGTGCTCGCTCGAATTGTAATTGATTAAAATAATGGCTACGTCTGTCACAATTACAAATATTGGTTAACTCCTTTTTCGATGTATGTTATTTTTTCCCTCGTTGTCCGTTCTTCGATTTCCTGATTTATATGAATATGATTTTTCGTTTGTTCTTTATGATAAATATGAAAAACTAAACCGCAAAATTTTAGTCTTCTGCCGTGGAGACCAATGTTGTGAAATCGTTGAATTAGTTCAGAATCGTCGATGCCCCAGCCTACCAGACTTTCATTAAAGCCATTTACTTTAATAAAATCGGATTTCCAAAACGACATGTTGCAGCCGCGCAGCTTTGACGAGCGTTTTTCTACCGATTTCATAAAATTCATGTAAAACGGAAAATGAATCGTTCGGGCTCTTTTTGTGATTCCTTTTGAAAAGTAATTAAATGAAATGGTTTTGTTTGTAAAGATATCCGCTAAGATGCTTTTTTGAATGCTTGACCTTGAACCGAATAAATATTCCCCTTTTTTAGCAAATTTTAAATGGTCTTCAACGAAATTTTTATGCATAATAATGTCGCCATCAATCTCAATAATGTATTCGCCTTTTGCTTTTGCAATGGCTTTATTCATGATCATGGGTTTTCTGTTACCAATATCCTCGTGTCTAACATGGTGCAAAGGAACGGGAAAGTTTTTTTGGAACTCCGAAATCAATTTTGTCGTTTCTTCCGTAGAGCCATCATCTGCAACGATTACTTCGTCTGGTAAAACAGTTTGTTTTGTAACACTGAGAAGTAGAAGTTCTAGCGCTTGAGGCCAGTTGTATGTTGGAGTTACCAAGGTTGAAGTAGGGCGTCTTTTCATTTCGAAATGATTCATAACTTGGTTGCAAGCTAATTCAAATATTTAAATAAGAAAAGATAAATATCTCCGATTCATTTTTGATTTTGCCCGTGGTTTTTGTGCGTTTTGTTTATTTAAAAAAACAAATGAACAAAAGTTATGTTTTAGTTTACTACTTTTGGCGCTGTAGTGCGATGTCAGTCTGAACTAGTAATCCAAAGTTTTGAAAATGAAATATTACGAAGAAAAACCGCAAGGATATTACGATAATGCTCGAGTTGAGATGCTTAAATACTTACCCGAAACTGCGAAAAAAGTCATGGATATTGGCTGTGGAGGAGGAGCCTTAGCTAGAATAATAAAAGAGCGAAACAACGCCGAAGTTTGGGGAATTGAGTATGTGGATGAAGAGGCGAAAATGGCAGAACAGCATTTGGACCGGGTGTTTTCAGGTCCGTGTGAACAGTACATAAATGATTTACCAAACAACTATTTCGACGTAATTTATCTGAATGATGTTCTTGAGCACTTGGTGGATCCGTACACAGTTCTTCAGGATTTAAAAGCAAAGTTGTCTAAAGACGGAATGCTAGTTAGTTCGATACCTAACGTGAGATATTACAAGACTTTTTCCAAAATAGTGTTTAAGAAAGACTGGCAGTACGAAGAGTTTGGTACTATGGATAAAACCCACTTGCGCTTTTTTACGGGAAAAAGTATCAGACGGATGTACGAAGATTTGGGATATCAAATAGTAACTCATGAACCGATAAACAAAACCAAGTCGTTAAAGCCTATATTGTTTAATATATTTGTTTTATTCACCCATTGGGATATTCGAAACCTGCAATACGCAACAGTGGTAAAAGCTAAATAGGAATGTTTTATTTCAACGTAAATCAGAAACTTATTACTAAAGAACGTTGTCTTTCACTCATTGATAATTTCGCAACTTTAGGAAGAAATTTTGATGACAGAAAACGCAATCAAATTAAGCTTTTTGAAGAGGAACAGGGCTATCTTAATATAAAATCGTTCAAGAAACCTCATTTTTTAAATCGAATTATTTATCGTTTTTTTAGGAAGTCTAAAGCGCGTAGATCCTATGAATACGCTCTTTTTTTGTTGGATTGCGGCATAGGAACGCCACAGCCTATTGCGTACTACGAAGAATTGTCGCCGTTTTTGTTTGGGAAGAGTTTTTACGTAAGCGAACATCTCAAATATCAGTATTTATACAGCGACCTAGTTCAAAACGAAAGTTTGCTCAATCGCGAAAGGATACTTCGTGAATTCGTTCACTTTTGTTATAAAATGCATGAAGCCGGTATTGAATTTAAAGATCATACACCGGGAAATACGCTGATTAGAGTTGACGATACGGGGCATTATCACTTTTATTTAGTCGATCTCAATCGCATGCGTTTTCGTAAACATATGTCGCTTTCGTT
>JAIXTU010000188.1 GCA_027483785.1 Flavobacterium sp. | reverse complement strand
CCCCAAATCTGCCTCAGACATTGTTGTTCGTAACAAAGCCGACATTAGAGCCCCAAAACTCTATGTTATTGATGAAAATCAAGTGGCTCAACTACTCTTAACTGCTCCCGACCTTTTTTTTTTTTTTTTAAGTACCACCTTACTTAGCTTGCCTGATTCGCAAGGCGTCATGCAAACTTTCGAAATGTACGTAGCTTCTAACATGGAGCGCGATTTACAAGTTCGCTATTCTGAAATTAAGTCGTATCGCGGGACATCAAAAACAAAGCCCGGCGAAACACTTTATTTGAGTATATCGCCACTGGGCTTACAAACCATGGTTTTGGGAGCCGATCGCAAAGCAACATTTATTGAGCCGTACACTACAAATCGTTCGCAATACATTGTTTACGAAAAGTCGGAAAACTGGTTTACCGAAGGCTCTTTCGCTTGCCGTGTTGTCGAAGACATTAAAAAGTCGAGAACGAATGCCGGCGATCAAATAGCATTTCGTCCAAATGCCGATGACGGTACGTTCAGAACCTATCGTTTAGCTATGTCGGTTACCGGAGAATATACCGCTTATTTTGGAGGAACCAAAGCGTTGGCTCTTGCTGCTATCAATGCAACAATGACCAGGGTAAACGGTGTTTTCGAAAAAGACTTCGGTGTTCGAATGAATTTGATTGCAAATACCGATTTGGTCATTTACACAAGTGCATCGACAGATCCGTATTCGGCGGCTGCTACAGGAGCGGGTGGAGCTTGGAATCAAGAACTTCAAACCACATTAACCAACGTAATTGGCAGTGCAAACTATGATGTAGGTCATTTATTTGGTGCTTCGGGTGGTGGCGGAAACGCAGGTTGTATTGGCTGCGTTTGTCGTAATCCAACTACAGCTCAGCCGTTAGGAAAGGGAAGTGGTTATACTTCGCCAGCCGATGGTATTCCGCAAGGTGACGCCTTTGATATCGACTATGTAGCACACGAACTCGGCCACCAATTCGGTGCAAACCACACCTTTACACACAGCAACGAAGGCACAGGTGCGCAAATGGAACCAGGCAGTGGATCAACTATCATGGGTTATGCAGGTATTACCGGACCTACAACCGATGTGCAAACGAATTCCGATCCGTATTTCCATGCACAGAGTATTCAACAAGTTACCAACTACATTAAAACAACTACTTGTCAGACCAACGCAACAACTGGAAATGCAATTCCGGTTGTAAATGCTGGTTTAGATTATACCATTCCGCGTGGTACGCCATTTATGTTAACTGGAACGGCTACCGATGCAAATAGCGCGAGTTTGAACTATTGTTGGGAACAAATGAATGTGGGAACCTCGACCTCTACGATCCCAAGCGCCACCCGTACTACAGGGCCAGCTTTCCGTTCGTTCTTGCCCAGCACATCGCCAACGCGTACGTTTCCACGAATGTCGACTGTCTTAGCCGGCGCAACTTCTTGGACTTGGGAAGTGGTGCCTACAGTTGCTCGAACTATGAATTTCCGACTTACTGTTCGTGATAACGATCTGGCCGGACCTGCTAATAACAGCGATGACATGATTGTAACAGTGAATGCAACAGCGGGACCTTTTACCGTTTCAGCACCGAATACAGCGGTTTCTTACGCCGGAGGTTCTTCACAAACGATTACTTGGAATGTGGCAGGAACAACAGCAAACGGTGTGAATTGCGCAAATGTTGATATCTTACTTTCAACCAATGGGGGTGCAACTTTCAATACCGTTTTAGCTGCAGCAACGCCAAACGACGGAACGCAAGCCGTGACTATTCCGAATACGCCAGGAACTCAAAACCGAATCATGGTTAAAGGAACAAACCACATATTTTTTGATGTTTCGAACGCCAACTTTACAATTACAGCAGGAAGCACAGATACAACTGCACCTTCGGCACCAATTAATTTAGCTGCATCAGGCACCACGCAAACCAGCACAAATTTAAGCTGGTCAGCATCTACAGATAATGTTGGCGTTACCGGATACGATGTGCTAAGAAACGGTGTTGTAATCGGTTCGACAACTACTGCAACCACTTTTGCTGTTACAGGTTTGGTAGCTTCGACAGCGTACACCTTTAACGTTCGTGCCAAAGATGCCGCCGGAAATATCTCGGCAAACAGCAATACGGTGTCGGTAACAACTACAGCTGCGTCGGATACGACAGCGCCAACAGCACCTACTTTGTCGGCATCGGGAACAACGCAAACTGCGACTAATTTAAGCTGGACAGCTGCCACAGATAACGTGGGAGTAACAGGATACGATGTTTTAAGAAACGGTGTCGTAATTGGGTCGACAACAACTGCAACCACTTTTGCTGTTACCGGTTTAACCGCTGCGACAACGTACACCTTTAACGTTCGTGCTAAAGACGCAGCTGGAAATATTTCGGCAAACAGTAACACAGTTTCGGTAACAACTTTATCCAGCACAGTTACGTATTGCGCTTCTCAAGGAAACAGCACAGCCGACGAGCGTATCGGGCGCGTAGTATTTGGAACAATTAACAACCCATCGACTGGAACTGCTGGTTACGAGAATTTCACAGCGATTTCGACTAATGTAGTTCGCGGATCGGCTAATACAATAACCATAACGCCTTTTTGGACCGGATCGGTGTTTAGCGAAGGCTATCGCGTATTCATTGACTACAATCAGGATGGGGATTTTGCTGATACAGGCGAAATAGCGTTCACGAGAACAGCCACTACCGCAACTCCGATCACGGGAACAATTACTATTCCTACCACGGCGTTGCTCGGCAGCACACGTATGCGTGTATCGATGAAATACAACGGAACTCCAACGGCTTGTGAAGCCTTTTCATTCGGACAGGTGGAAGACTACACGATTAACATTACTGCATCAGCGGCGCGTTTAGTTGACGATTTGGCTGTGGTTACCGTCAAAGGTTATCCGAATCCGTTGCGTGAAGGAAATTTCTATGTCGAAGGTGTAGCGGCAGATACTATGTATCAAGTGGTAAACACGCTGGGTCAGCAAGTACTTCGAGGAAAATTTAACGGTTCGTATCTCGATGTTACGCAACTTAAAGCAGGAACGTACGTTTTGGTTTTTGAAACCGGAAACGAACCTCAGATACTTCGTATGATCAAGTTGTAAGATTTTATTTTTGATAATAGAGAAAGCTGTCTTGTTAATTCGGGACAGCTTTTTTTTGGAGATTGAAAGATTTCGAGATT
>JAIXTU010000130.1 GCA_027483785.1 Flavobacterium sp. | reverse complement strand
TTTTAAAAATTATAAAGTACACTGCCGGCTCTGTAGTGTTGGTTTTGTTGCTCATGTTTTTGTTTCCGCTCCTTTTTCCCGAGTTTATTGAAAAAGAGGTAAAGGCGTATGCAAACCAACATATTGACGGTAAACTGGATTTTCAATCGAGCAGTTTGTCGTTCTTCAACCACTTCCCGTCGCTTACCTTATCCTTAGAGCGATTTAAGTTAAACGGTTCGGCGCCCTTTCAAGATCAGAATTTAGTTCGTGCTGAAGAAATAGCTTTTGGCGTCGATTTGTATAAACTGGTATTTGAAAGTACAGTTGAAATCGATGAAATTTACGTCGAAAATCCCGAAATAAATATCAAAGTCGATACGCAAGGCCGCGCCAATTATAACGTCTATAAGTCTGCTGACACCAAGTCGAAATCCGATTCTTCATCTACGGCTATTCGTTTGGAACACATCGAGATTAATAATGCAAAACTCGACTACGCCGACCAATCACTGAATTTCTTGTTTAAAGCAACTGGCTTCAATTATTTAGGTGTCGGAAACTTAGATCAAGCAGTTTTTGACTTGCAAACCACAGCTTCGATTCAAGCGTTGGATTTAGCGTACGGAGGAAAAAAGTATTTAAAAGACAAGAAAGTTCAGGCCGAATTAATCACTAAAATAAATACCAATTCGTTGGCTTTTACTTTTGAAAAGAACGATTTAATCATCAATAAATTAGCCGTTCGATTTAATGGACTGTTCGAGTTTTTGAACGACGGTTATTTTATGAATATCTCAGCTCGAGCCAGCGATTGCAATCTCGACGATTTGTTCTCGGCACTGCCGCCCGAATATACGCAATGGCAAAGCCAAACAACACTTCAAGGAAAAGGTGATGTTGGTTTTTCCATAAAAGGGAAATACTCGGCTGCAACGGCTTCAAACCCTAATTTCAATTTTTTATTTAACGTGCGAAAGGGTTTGGTGAAAAGCAATTCGGCGCCCATGCCTATCGAAAATCTCAATTTTAAACTACTGGTTTCGGCACCACAGCTCAACTTTTCGCAAACCAACGTGTCATTAAAAGATTTTAGTTTCAAACTTGGAAACGGTTATGCAAAAGCAAATTACGTCTCTACAGGTATTGATCGTATTTTAATGAAATCGGACGTGCAAGCGCGTTTTGATTTAAAAGACTTTTCCGACGCATTGAATTTGGATTTCGTAAAGCTACGTGGTGCGCTCAAGGCAGAAGGTACAATCGCTGGTGCGTTTGAAGCCAATAAATCGCTGATGCCAAAAACCGACTTCGATTTGAGTTTGAAAAACGGTGAAATAAAAACGAGTTATTACCCAAATCCGATTCAAAACATTGAGATTGTTGCTGGTATTTTGAACAAGTCGCAAAAGTTAAGCGGAACGACAGTTGATTTAAGCAAGATAAAATTCACCTTCGAGAAACAACCGTTTACAGCCTCGGCTTTGTTTGTGAATCCGGAAGATGTATCGTATAAAATCAAAGCGGCTGGTGCGTTGGATGTGACTCGGATTGCGAAAGTTTTTAAAATTTCGAATGTTGATGGTTTTCTCGATATGAAGTTAAATTTATCGGGAGCAGCCTCGGCAATTGAAGCGAAGAACTTTGGTGCGTTGCAAAACGATGGTTATTTGAAAGTTCGGAACATCCGTTTGAAAGCAGGTGTACTTCCGTTGGATTTTAAGGTCGAGAAAGGCGATTTTTCTTTTGTGAAGAATCAGATGAAATTCGATGCGTTTACGGCTCGTTACGGCTCGTCGGAACTACGCATGAACGGACAAGTTTTAGATGTGATTCCGTTTTTGTTTGAAGAGAATGCGGTTTTAAAAGGAAATTTCTTGTTTGAAGCCGATCAGTTGGTTGTTTCGGAATGGATGGCAACAGCACCTGTAGCAAAAGTAAACGAATCGGAAACCGCGAAAGAAACAAAAGATGTAGCTGCGAATGCTAGTGGAGTAGTGGTAGTACCCAAAAATTTTGATATCATCTTACGAGCAAAAGCGCAAAAAATCAGCTATAACGACTTGAATTTGAACAATTTTTCGGGTACTGTCCATGCCGATCGCGGAACTTTGCGATTGGGAAAAACAGGTTTCGATTTAATTGGTTGTAAAGTGGCGGCTACTGGAACGTACCAAAATTTCGGAACGGAGAAAGCAGGATACGACGTGCGACTTACCGCCTCGAATTTTGATATAAAACGCGCATACAACGAAATAGAACTTTTTAGAACCGCGGCGAGTTCTGCTGAAAGCGCTTCGGGATTAGTATCGTTAGATTATCGTTTAAATGGTGTGCTCAACGAAAATATGGAGCCGATTTATCCGAGTATCGTGGGAGCGGGTTCAATTACCTTAGAAGATATTAAGGTAAAAGGTTTGAAAATGTTTTCGATTGTTGGAAAGAAAACCGGTTCGGATGCTGTGGCAAATCCGGATTTGAAAAAAGTGGTCGTAAAGAGCAGCATTCGAAATAACGTGATTACGATTGATCGGACGAAGTTTGGCGCCGGTTTGTTTCGTTTACGATTTGAAGGGAAAACGAATTTTAACGGGCAAATGAATTTGAAACTGCGTGTTGGTTTACCACCTTTTGGATTGATTGGAATTCCGTGCACGGTTCGCGGTACAAAAGACAATCCGAAGATTCGTTTTTTTAGTAAGAAAACCGACGAAACGGAAAGTGAAGCGCCCAAAGAATCGATGTTGATTAAGAACGATTCGTTGCCCGCAAAAGGAAACTGATTTTCGGTAACGATTGCCCTAGCCCGGATGGAAGCGGCAGCCCGCAAAAAAAATACGGTATCGTGAAACGGTGGGCAAGGGCGACCAAAGAAGCCCAATGCCTGCCGATTGAACGAACCGTATTTTTTGCGGACTAAAGCGAATAGCCGGAATAGCTTCTGAAAATTTCAGCAATAAAGAGAATCTATTTCGCCGTTGCGATTACAAAATTGAGTTTGAGTTTTACGCCGATTTGCATCACATCTACCAAATCTTGAACTTTATTGTCGGCCGGAAGTCGTACCACTACAGTCTTATCGCCTTTCAATGTCGTTTGCTCTAAGAGTTTGTTTTCGAGTTCGGTGAAGCCTACTTCGGTTTTGTCGACAAAATAGCGTTGGTCTTCGGTTACAGAAAGCGTGATATGGTCTTTGTTCGTGGTTTCGTTAGATTTCGCTTTTGGCAGTGTGAGTTTAATAACGTTTGGGTTTGCCAAAGTTGAGATAATCAAGAAAAACAGGAACAAAAAGAACATGATATCGCTGAGCGATGCCGTCGGAATTTCGGGATGAAATCGTCTATTTCGCTTAATTGCCATGTTGCGGTTCGTGAATAATGTTGATTAATTCGAGTGTTTGTTTTTCGACTTTCAGCGCAAAGCTGTCGATCCACATATTGTACAAATGGTATGCGGCATAAGCGACTACACCAACAACGAGTCCGGCTCCAGAGCTGATCATCTTTTCGTAGAGTCCGCCGGAAATGGTTTGAATATTCAAATTACCGGTGTTTGAAATGGTGTGGAAGATTTTGATTACACCGGAAATAGTTCCGATAAATCCGAGAATTGGCGCGATACCTGAGATGAGTCCGAGGTGGCCAAGTCCTTTTTCCATCTGGGAAATTTCGACATTTGCGGTTTTTTCCATGATTGACTCTATTTCGCTGATCGGTCGTCCGATTATAGCAATTCCGCTGCGTAAGATATTTCCAGAGGCCGTATTTTGGCGGTTACACACCATCAGCGCATTATCGATTTTACCGGCTTTTAGCTGCGCTTTGACGTCGTGTAGTAAGAGTACGTCTTGTTTAGTTGCTTTTTTGATGGAAAGGTAGCGCTCTACGATTACGAAGATGCAGTAAAAAAGCAGAATGATGATTGGGATAATCATGATACCGCCCTTCATGAGGAACTCGAGGTATGATACGTTTTCGGTTACACTAACATCGGTTGTGGCGGCAGCGGCGGCATTGGCAAGCGTATCTGCAACAGTTTCGGTTTGCAATAAAATTGCGTTTAGGCTCATAAATTGGGTTTTTAGATCAAACGATTAAAACAAAAATACTCTAATTATTTTCCTTTCTACAAGTCATAACGATTGAAGTTTGCATTAATTGTGAACAGCTTTTTAAATGTATGCAGCACAGTACGCATAGTGTGAATTGTATTTTAGCTCGTTTGAGTCGGAGAAAGTGCGCCGAATAGCTCCTTAATTCAGGCAATTTTTGCTATGTAAAACAATTTTATTTGAGTTTTGATACAGTTTACGTCGAATAATTGACCTAATAAATGCAAAAAATGCGTTGAATAATTTTTTAACCAATAGAAAAGCGATACCTTTGGGGAAAGGAGAGCGATGGGATATTACATACATACATTACGTGGTTGGCCAAAGTTTGCGTACGATGATTCGGAAATACTTCCGTTGTTAAGTCACGCTCGAAACTTACAAGGCCGTTTGATGGGTAAGATGGAGGCTATTGGCTTTGATTTGCAGTCGGCTGCCGTTTTGAATACGCTCACTTTGGATGTGCTGAAAACTTCGGAAATTGAGGGTGAATATTTGGATCAGCATTTGGTACGTTCGTCGATTGCTCAAAAATTGGGAGTTGATATTGGCGGGAGTTTGAAGCTCGATCGAAACATTGACGGTGTTGTTGAAATGATGCTTGATGCCACGCAAAATTACCAAGAGCCGCTCACACACGAGCGTTTGTTTATGTGGCATAAGTGGTTGTTTCCGTCGAAGCAAAGTGGTTTACATAGAATTACGGTTGGCGCTTACCGTACGGGTTCTAACGGCCCAATGCAAGTGGTTTCGGGTGCGATAGGTAGAGAAACGGTTCATTTTGAGGCTCCGGATGCTGAATTCGTTCCGAGAGAGATGGCGGTTTTTTTAGAGTGGTTTAATAGCGATGAAACTCCCGATCAGGTTTTGAAAGCGGCTATGGCACATTTGTGGTTTGTAACGATACATCCGTTTTCAGATGGTAACGGTAGGATAGGGCGTGCGCTTACCGATATGCTTTTGGCACGTTCCGATTCGAGTTCGCAACGCTTTTACAGCTTGTCGGCCAGCATTCGAATTGATCGAAAAAACTATTATGAAATTTTAGAGAAAACGCAAAAAGGCTCGCTCGACATCACCGAATGGATGGTTTGGTTTTTGCTTTGTTTGGTAAATGCACTGAAGTTAACAGAGATTAATTTGAGTTTGGTTTTTGCGAAAGTAAACTTCTGGAAAAAACATGCCGAAACGATACTGAGCGAGCGACAAAAACTGATTATCAATAAAGTTTTAGACGGTTTTGAAGGAAAATTAACGTCGGAGAAATACGCTAAAATCGGGAAATGTTCTAAAGACAGCGCAGTACGCGATTTGAATGATTTAATTGCCAAGAACGTCTTTGTAAAATCAGACAGCGGCGGCAGAAGTACTTCGTATTTGTTGGTGTGAATTTTTTTTAAGCAATCGAGAAATTGTGTAGAAAGGCAAATGAAAACTCCGACCCAATTCTGCTTAAAAATAGTTTTTAGCGGAATGAGTCGGAGTTTTTGAAAAAAATTACTGATTTAGCGGAATATACATCTTACATCCAAGATCGAACCAACTTTCGTTTTCTTGCACAAAAACCAATTTCACGGCGATGCTTTCGCCAACAAAACCAATTCCGACACAGTTTTTGTTGCATTCTTGCTTGAACTTTTGCAGAACATCTTTCAACTCAACAGTTACATTGTGTTTAACAAGATATGCCGCTGTAAGAACTCGTCCGCGTGGATCGGCATTTGGATTCATATAATTAATATAACCCAATTGCTGATACAAACTATCGTTACCAAATTCAGAAACTGATTCTTCAGGGTCATAATTCTCATCAAAATTATCCTTCGGAATACCTATTAGTTTCGGAATTTCATGATACGCTAATTCAGCTTGTTTTACGATGCTTATTGGTTTTTCTTGAATTTCAACGAGTAAGGCGCTTAATTTTGGATCTTTTTCAATCCATTCTTGCAGTCGCTGGGGCGTGATTTCATTTTTCATTTGCCGTATGTTTTTAAGCGTTCTTCGCTATTTAGCCATTCGCTAAAAGAATAAGTTAAAGGCTGAAACTCTATACCGGTAATTGAATTTTTTTCAATTTTTTTTTTTAATTTCTCTGAAGCGATAAATTTAGCTCCCCCTTGAGCATAGCGAATGACAAACAAATCGGTATCAACTTCTGGTTTAATTGTCAATTTGCTTATTAAGATATCGTTTTTAACATCTGATTTTTTTGCGGCAAGAAAATCGTCAAATGAGTTAAATGATAAATTTTTAACTGCAGCTTCACCACTACTGCTAATTTTCTTTTCGATTACAATTGATTTTGGGAAATCTACATACTCCATATTAGCGCCGGTAGGTATCATGACATAATAGTCATAAATCACCTCTTTATGGGAAAGTCCACAGGCAAAAAACTTGAAATTAATGCCTTCCAACTGTGCAAATATTTGATACAAATTCTCACTAATGATTGGTTTAAACTGAAAACCAACAATACTAGCGTTTATAAAGTCAATTTTTTTTGCACCTTTTCTTAAAACTGGTGTTGCAATTATGGGATCGAAATCAAATTTTTCAAAATTGATTTGTTGTGTAAATCGTTTTTCATTCCATACGTCGCAAGGGTAAAAAGCAGTTTCGATAGGAGGAAACTGACCCACAACTTTTTTTTCGATTGAGAAAAAAAAAAAAAAAAAATTCATTGT
>JAIXTU010000125.1 GCA_027483785.1 Flavobacterium sp. | reverse complement strand
CTTAGGTTTAATCAAAAATGGCAAAAGAAATAGTACTTCTTTCAGCAAACGTTTAAAAAAACCAATTAATCGTATAGTAAGCTGAAATACAGTCGCTCTCAAGAAATTTCATCTTTCTCGGAAAGTAATTAGTTATAAAGTTCGCGATATTGGTTTGGAAAGCGGTTGGTTTATTTGATATACTAGATTTAGTTTTAAGATTTGAAAGATGTGATTACTTTAGAATCGCGTAATAACGCGTCGCAAAGAATTGTATATTTGAAAGAAGCTGCGCCTACCTTTTTACACTGGCTTTTTATAATCATCCAAATATGATCCGTTTATTTAAAATTTTGTTCTTGCTTATTACCATAGCTTCATTCGGACAAAGGGATTCATTATCAGACGCACGAAAGATAATTAAAGTATCACCTACTTTTTTTGCAGTTGCAGGTAAAACTTATGTTGATATCATTGAGATGAATTTGTCCAAAACGTATCTTGACCCTCGCAATATAAAAGAAGCAAGGTATTTTAAAAGTGAGGATGCTATGTTACACAGTAGCTCAAAAGGTGTTTTATTGATTACTAGAAAAAAACAAACTCCTTTTGTTAGCTTGTCCAGAATTATTTCCAACTCAAAAACTGTTATTGATAAATCATTACCAACCGAATACATAGTCGATGGAATAGTTGTAGATACCGCAGCAGTTAAAATAGAGGTTACAGCAATTAAATCGATCGCAATTTTGCTACCATCAAATAAACCGGAGTTAATCCATCGAACTCAAAAGAACGTTGTTGTCTTAACAACTAAGATAAAAAAACGAAATGCTAATTGAAGGCGATAGTATACATATTAATTTTATTCTCGAGTAATAATTTATTTTCTCAAAATTCAATCTTAAAAGGGAGAGTATTTGATGGCTTATCTTGCAAGGAGTGTGGATCTCCCGCAGTACTACTCACACTTACAGATGAAAATGGTAGAACTTCTAGCGGACAAACTGATTTCGATGGTAATTATAAAATTGAAAATTTACAAAATGGAGTCTATATTTTAGTCGTAATGGCGACTGGTGTTAGAGAAAAAGTTTACGAGAATATAAGAATCGATTCCGGCGAGCAAAAATTCGACTTTTTTTATCCTGAACCGTGCGTAAAGAGTCTTAAAAGATGTCCTAAAAACCACACAGACAATATTATTCCCATTTCTTACGGTTTACCAAATAAACGAACGATTAGAAAAGCAGAAAAGGGAAAGGTAAAGCTTGGTGGTTGTGATCCAAGTTTATGTGAAAAATGGTATTGTAAAACACATAATATTGGTTTTTAAATTACCTGAAAAAAGCCAATTAATAGCTATATAGTTATATAACCTTGCTTTGTAACAATTGCCTGAAAAACTAAAAACTCAACTTCAAACAAAGCTTGTAAATCAACTCCCTTACTCAGCCCTTCTTTCCCAATTTTTTCAAGCGCACTATGTTCCCTTAGCGATTGGACGAAAACCCTTGTAGCCAAAAGCCGTTGCAAAAGCCAAGTGGTTGCGGCGACCTTAGAAACCTGAGTTCGATTAAAAATCTTCGTCAGATCGCTTTAAATCAACAAATTGTGAAATCAAATTGCAATAGTAAGGAACAGTTTCTACGCTAAACAGATAAACGGCTGCCTACTTCGTTAGATTTTTTTGCGATACTACAGTATCCCAATAAAATCTGCCTTGTATTCAACCATTTAACTGTTTTCTGACTGCAATTTTTAAATCAAACTCAGGTTTAGAAGCCGAAAGAACTTGAGCTTTTGCCGGATTTTGGCAGCAAGGTTGTAGGGAAAGCGCGACGGCGCCGGAGGAACGACCCGCCGGAAGGGCATAATACTTTTCAAAATTTTTTTCTCTAAAAACAAAACCGCAGCAGACGTTGCGCCTGTGCGGTTTTTGAACAATTTTTCCCTAACAAAAATTGCTTTTCTACGAGTGTAAACGGCGCTTTTTTAACGCCATCCGCCACCTAAATTTCGATACATTACCACAGCAGCCGTTAGAACTTGCTGTTTGGTTTCGACTAATTCGAGCTTTGCCTCAAGAGCGTCGCGCTGGGTCATCAGAACTTCGAAATAATCGACTCGTGCCGATTTAAACAGTTCGTTACTCGCATCGATTGCTCGATTTAGCGCATTAACTTGTTCGAGTTGTCGCGAAAATCCGTTGGTTAAATTTTCAATCTTCGCCTGCTGGTTGGCAACCTCAACAAACGCCCGAAGCAAAGTTTGGTCGTACTCGATTAACGCCTGTAATTGCCGAGAATTTGCGGTATTAAATGCGGCCTTTAAAGCATTTCTGTTAATTAAAGGCGCTGCGAGATCGGCACCCAGATTGTAAAACAACGACTCTGGAAGCGTGAATAAAGACGCGGTTCGAAACGATTGAAAACCCAAAGCACCGCCGATATCCAATCGGGGATAGAACGCCGCTTTAGCTGCTTTTACATCGAATCGGGAAGCGGTAACTTCCAATTCACGCCGACGCACATCTGGCCGATTTTCAAGCAGTTGCGAAGGTAGACCGGTTTGAATTGACAAAGGGGCGATGCCTAGAAAATCGATTTTACTTCGAACAATGGGTTGTGGAAAACGCCCAAGTAAAAAGTTAAGTTCGTTTTCGTTTTCGGTAATTTGCTGTTTTACAAAAAAGGCACGTTGCTGCGAGCCGGCCACTTCGGCAGCAAATTTTTCAACAGCCAACGCCGTAGCTCGAGCCGCTTCTTTTTGCACTTTCACAATTTCTAGTGCATTTTGCTGCAAAGCCACATTAGCATCGATAATTTCTAACTGCGCATCTAACGCTTGTAACTCGAAATAGCGTTCGGCAACTTCGGCAACTAAGTTTGTTACAACGAAGTTTTTTCCTTCGACTTCTGCCAAATACCGCGATAAGGCAGCTTTTTTAGCACTTCGGAGTTTTTTCCAAATATCAACTTCCCAACTGGCTCGTAATCCCAGAGTGTAATCGGTTAAATCTTCGGGAACTCGTTTACCTGGCAAAATATCGGTCGATTCATCACCAGCTCCTTGACTTGTAAATTTCCCGACTTTTTCCACTTCTGCGGCAGCGCCAATGCCAACGGATGGCAACAGTTCTCCTTTACGAGCGCGAACCTCATTTCTCGCAATCTCAATTTCTTGTAGCGTATGTTGCAGTTCTTGATTGTTTTGAAGCGCTACATCGATTAATGCTACTAAGTTCGGATCGTTGAAAAGCAAGCGATAAGGCTTCATGGCTGTATTGGAAGTGTCGGCCTGCGTTTGATATTGTTCGGGTATTTGCAGCGTTGATTTAACTTCGCTCACTTTTGGTGCACTGCATCCTGCAACAACAGCTGCTAATACTAAGGTTTTTATAATTCGGTTATTCATCGTATTCGAAATCTTCGGTTAACGGACTCTCTTTTTGTTTCTTCACCATTTTAATCTTCTCTGAAATCCGAGCAAAAATGTAATACAAACCGGGAATGATAAACACACCCGCAAGGGTT
>JAIXTU010000321.1 GCA_027483785.1 Flavobacterium sp. | reverse complement strand
TAATTATCCTGATTCCAAGTATTTAGGTGAAGCCAATGAGGTGGTTAAGCAAATGCGTGAAAAAATTGAAAAGAAAAACTTTGAAATTGCGAAGCAGTACAATACGATTAGTGACCATAAGTCGGCCTTAGTTGCACTAGATATCTTTTTGGGAGAATTTCCTGGAACACCTTTTAAAGAAGAAGCTTTGTATTACCGATTTGACTCAGCTTATCAATTAGCAATTAACTCGATAGAAAGTAAAAAAGAAGAAAGATTGCTCGCGGCGAAGCAAGCACATGCAACTTTGATTAAATTTGCACCGGAATCTAAATTCAGAAAAAAAGCCGACGAAATGTTGGAACAATTAAATAACGATTTAAAATCTTTTTCGAAATAATAATTATGGATCTAAAGAAAGCCTCCGCACCAGTAAATACGGTAACTTACAACAAAACAGCCATCGAAAAACCAACAGGTAACATTTACGAGGCAATTACTGTAATCGCAAAAAGAGCCAACCAAATCAATGCTGAAATTAAAAAAGAGTTGACAGAGAAGTTGGAAGAATTTGCTACTTACAACGATTCTTTGGAAGAAATTTTCGAAAACAAAGAGCAAATCGAAGTATCAAAATATTATGAGAAGCTTCCAAAACCTCATGCTTTAGCCGTACAAGAATGGATGGAAGATAAAATTTACCACCGCGACGCTAACAATTAGTCCGGATGTCAGTTCTTAACGGACGAAAAGTTTTATTAGCAGTATCGGGCGGGATTGCGGCATACAAAACGGCGCAACTCGTCCGTTTGTTTATTAAAGCCGGCGCAGAAGTTCAAGTTATTTTAACCGACGCGGCAAAAGACTTTGTTACGCCGCTTACGCTATCAACGCTCTCGAAACGAGAAGTGTTTTCTCATTTTTATAACCACGACGAAAAGGAAGCCAAATGGAACAATCACGTCGAATTAGCTCTGTGGGCTGATCTCATGCTGATTGCTCCTGCAACCGCAAACACGCTGTCTAAAATGGCACACGGCGTTTGCGATAACTTGTTGTTAGCTACCTATCTGTCGGCAAAATGTCCGGTGTATTTCGCACCAGCGATGGATTTGGATATGTATAAGCATGAAACTTCAAAAGAGAATTTCGCACGCTTACAATCTTTTGATAATATAATGATTCCAGCTGAGTCGGGCGAACTGGCCAGCGGATTAAGTGGCGAAGGTCGAATGGCTGAACCTGAAAATATTATCAGTTTTATCGAGAATCATTTGTTACAGCAACTTCCGCTTCGAGGGAAGAAAGTGCTTATAACAGCGGGACCGACCTACGAACCAATTGATCCGGTACGATTTGTTGGAAATCATTCTACCGGGAAAATGGGTTACGACTTGGCCGAAGAAGCGGCTCGTAACGGCGCCGAAGTTTTTCTGGTAAGCGGCCCGAGTCATCTGCGTCTTCAAAATCCAAACATCCATATCACACGAGTTCAAACGGCTGATCAAATGCATAAGGCGTGTTTAGAAGTATATGCTGGGGTAGATATCGCTATTGCAGCGGCGGCCGTTGCCGATTACAGACCAAAAAATGTTGCTCCAGAGAAAATAAAAAAGAAAGATTCGTGTTTACATTTAGAACTCGAAAAGACTGTCGACATTCTTGCCGATCTCGGTTCTAAGAAAGAAAAGCAGTTTTTGGTCGGTTTTGCGTTGGAAACCGAAAACGAATTTGAAAATGCTTGTTTAAAAGTTGAGCGTAAAAATCTAAATTTGATTGTTTTAAATTCGCTTCGAGATGCAGGTGCGGGATTTGGAGTTCCAACAAATAAAGTAACTTTAATTGATGCACACAAAGCTGCAACCGATTTACCGTTAATGACTAAAGAAAATGTGGCAGCGGCAATTTTTCAAAGAATTATACAAATGACTCATGCGTAAAATACTGATTCTTCTTACTTCTATTTTCACGACGCTTTCGTTTTCCCAAGAATTGAACTGCGTGGTTCAAGTAAATTCTAATCAGATTACGAAAACCAATCAACAGATTTTCAAAACTTTAGAAAAATCGCTTACCGAGTTGGTTAACAATACCAAATGGTCTGATTTAGATTTTAAAAAGAAAGAACGCATCGAATGCAGTATGTTTATTACGGTGAGTTCCTACAATAATGATCAATTTGTGGCTTCACTTCAAATTCAGTCGTCAAGACCCATTTACAACGCGGGTTATCAGAGTCCCGTTTTCAATTATAACGACAAAGATTTCATCTTTCGATATGTAGAATTTGAAAATTTATTCTATGATCCAAACTCCTTTACCTCAAATTTAGTGGCAGTGATTTCATTCTATGCCAACTATATTATTGGTTTAGATCAAGATACTTTTTCAGAAGCTGGCGGAACTCCGTATTTCGCTACGGCACAAAACATCGTTAGCTTATCGCAAGGGCAAGGGGGTAAAGGCTGGAACCAAACCGACGGAAATCAAAATCGGTATTTTTTAGCAGCTGATATGCTATCAAATACGTTCCTTCCGCTACGAACCGCCATCTACAAATACCATCGTCTGGGTCTCGACCGTATGACCGATGACCTAAAAGAAGCAAAAACAGCAGTGAAAAGTGCGATCATGAGCATCGACGAAGTTCATAAAGTACGTCCAAACGCCTTCTTAACGCGTATTTTCTTTGATGCTAAAGCCGAAGAGATTCAGCAGATTTTTTCGGGCGGTCCGGAAACCAACGCCATCGAATTATCGAACATGTTAAATAAACTGTCGCCCATGAACTCTAGTAAATGGACCTCAGTTAAAATTTAATACCTTTGGGTTCCGATTTATTTATGCCCATATGCTTCGTTCCCTATCGATACAGAATTTTGCTCTTTTACGCCGGATAAATCTCGAGTTTACCGCAGGCTTCACCGCTCTTACAGGTGAAACGGGTGCTGGAAAATCTATTTTATTAAATGCATTAGGTCTCATACGCGGCGATCGTGCCGATACCACTGCGCTCTACGACAAAGAAGAGAAATGTATCGTTGAAGCCGAGTTCGATATCGAGAAATATCAGCTTCAAAATTTCTTCGAAACGCACGATTTAGATTATGATCCGTTAACCATAGTTCGTAGAGAAATTCTTCCAAACGGAAAATCACGAGCATTTGTTAACGATGTACCGGTTTTAGTGAACACCTTGCAACTATTAGCCGCCGAGTTAATCGATATTCACGGGCAGCAAGACACGCGAAATCTCAGCGATAAACTCTACCAAATGGCGTTCCTAGATGCATTTGCGCAAACAACGCAACAGGTACATTTGTTTCAAACACAGTTAAAAGCACATCAAAAACTGCTCAAACAAATTGCCGATAAAGAACGCGAGCTCTTCGAAGCTCAAAAAGCTAAAGATTATAATACTTTTCTTTTTCAAGAGTTACAGGCGCTCCAACTTCAAGACGGCGATCAGGCCATTTGGGAAGGCGAACTCAGTAAACTTGAAAACGCCGAAACAATCAAAGAAGCGCTTGCTTTTTCAAAATATAGCATCGACGATACCGAGTTTTCTGTCGCTTCACAACTCAATCAAATTCAAGTAAAACTCAAACGAATTGCCGAATTTCATCCCGACTACCAAGATTTTCACGATCGAATTGCTACGATGCTCATCGACTTGCGCGATCTCGATAAAGAACTTACCGCACAAATCGATGCTATAGAAGCAAATCCAGCGGAGAAGGAAGCGCTACAGGAAAAAGTCGACACCTTATACCAACTATTTAGAAAGCATCAAGTTTCGTCGGATGCCGACTTAATTGCGCTGAGAAACCAATTGGAAGCACAAATTTCTGCGATAGAAAACAATCAAGAAGAACTCGAACTCTGGAAAAGAACGGCAAATGAGCAGCGCGTTGCCTTGCAACAAGTTGCGCAAACACTTAGCGAAGCTCGAAAAAAAGCAGCTCCAAAACTCGAAACCGAATTGGCCACGCTAACCAAGGAACTGGGTATGCCGCATGCGAAATTTGCTTTGGCTTTTCAACAAACATCCGATTTCACAGCAGCAGGTATAGACGACATCGAAATTGTTTTTTCGGCTAATCCGGGCACCGATATGCAAGCTTTGAGAAAATCGGCCTCAGGTGGCGAGCTTTCTAGAATCATGTTGGTGATAAAATCCATACTTGCCAAACACAGTAAGTTACCAACGCTTATTTTCGACGAAATCGACACCGGCGTATCTGGCGAAATTGCCTACAAAATGTCCGAAATTATGCGAGAAATGGCGTCTGATATGCAATTATTCGCCATCACACACCTGCCGCAAGTTGCCGCTGCAGCCAACGAACATTTCCGCGTAAGCAAAGCAGTTAACGGAACAGAAACCGAGACAAAAGTGCTTCGTCTCGATCTCGAAGAACGAATTTCCGAAATTGCATCAATGATTTCAGGTTCCACAGCTTCGGCCGCCGCCATTGAACATGCACGAAGTTTATTGCACAGAACCTCTCCGTAAACAGAAACGCTT
>JAIXTU010000215.1 GCA_027483785.1 Flavobacterium sp. | reverse complement strand
TGCATTCACCGAATTTTTGGGCCGAAAAATTACCTGGATTAGCTTACTTTTGGGAAACAAACCCAATTTAGAGTAGCCCGCATGAGATTCACGGTTTTTACGCATGTGGCACATGTGAAACACAACGATAAACTATATGCCTACCGACCTTATGTAACCGAAATGAACATTTGGTTTAAGTATTTCGATGAAATTCGTGTTGTTGCTCCGCTTTCAAAGGCTCATTTTACAGCTATTGATGCACCATACGAACACGCTAATATCACTTTCGTAGAACTAAAAGCATTTGATTTTACTTCATGGACAAATTTGCTGGCAGCGCTTTTTTTTCTGCCGTTTAATTTGTTCATCATTGCAGGTGAATTTCAAAAAAAAGCGCATTTTCATTTGCGTTGCCCGGGTAATATCGGTTTTTTGGCATGTATCGTACAAGTATTTTTTCCGCGAAAGCTAAAAACTGCTAAATATGCCGGTAATTGGGATCCAAACAGCAACCAACCCAAGAGTTACCAATGGCAACGAGCTATTTTAAACAGTACTTTTTGGTCGAAGAATATGCGTGTTTTGGTATATGGCGATTGGCCCGATAATTCAACCAATATTCAACCATTTTTTACCGCTACATACAGTGAACAAGAGCTGCTCGAAACTACCACAAACCGAGAAGAATCTCCGATACAATTTTCGTTTGTGGGAGGTATCACAGCAGGTAAAAATCCGTTTTATGCTTTAGAGTTAATCGAAAACTTGCAGCAGCAAGGACTCGCTTGTCGACTGAATTTCTACGGATCTGGAGATTTAGAAAATGCGTTGAAACAGCGAATTTCAGAAAAGAAACTATCTTTTTGTGAACTTTTCGGTGCAGTTTCGAAGCAGAATTTAAAAGTAGCTTATCAAAAATCGCATTTTATGATTTTACCTTCGCTGAGTGAGGGTTGGCCAAAAGCTGCGGCCGAAGCAATGTTTTGGGCTTGCATTCCTGTTATAACTCCCGTTTCTTGCGTGCCACAAATGCTAGACTTCGGAAAGCGGGGAATTTTGTTAACTGGTGATGTGAGCCGAGATTCAGTGCAATTGCTTGCTTTGTTGCAATCAGGTGATATGTTTGCCATGAGCAAAGCAGCGCAGCAGTGGTCGATTTCGTATACTTTAGAGTCGTTTGAAAATGCCATTAAAGCCGTCGTAAACCATGCGAATATTACAATTAATTGATTCTTTGGATATTGGTGGTGCTGAGAAAATGGCTGTTTTATACGCCAACGAATTAGCGCAACTGATAGATAAATCGGTTTTAGTTAGTACACGAAAAGAAGGTGCCTTAAAGAAAAGCATCGCTACAAATGTAAGCTACCATTTTTTAAACCGTCAGGGATTTTTCGATTTAAGTGCCGTAAAACGGCTGGTTCAGATATGTAAAGAAGAACAAGTTACCCACATCCATGCACACGGAACTTCGATTTTTATCGGTAGTCTTGCTAAGACGCTATTCCCAAAAGTGCAACTAATTTTTCACGACCATTTTGGTTCTTTGCAACGGCGGCAAGTCTGGAAATATCGATTAGCCACTTTTAATGCAGATTTCTGTATTGCTGTAAATGAGGAGATTGCGTCATGGAATCGCCAAAACTTGAAATTGTCATCGTTTTACCTTCCTAACTTTTCTGTTATAAGCAAGTCTGTTTGTTCTAATGAAGATGAATCAAATTTCATGTTTACCATTTTAGCTTTGGCAAATTTTAGAAAAGAAAAAGGTCACGAATTTTTGTTTCAAGTTGCCCAAGAGTTGAAATTGCGAGGCGTTAAGGCGGTTTGGCATTTGTACGGACGAGTTTCGGATTTCGAATACTACATCCATCTAAGAACTTTACGTGAACAGCTTGAATTAACCGAGTCAGTTTTGTTTTTTGAAAATGAGTCGGATCTCACGCATGCATTACACAAAGCCGATGTGGCTGTTTTAACCTCGTCTTTTGAAGGTTTACCTTTAGCATTAATTGAGTACGGATTAGCGGCAAAACCAGTTGTGGTTACCAAAGTGGGTGCTTGTGAAACTTTAGTGCAGTCGGAAGCGAACGGATTTGTAGTGCCTTACGGAAACGCAAAGGAATTCGCGGATAAAATTGAATATTTGTATCGTAATCCAGATAAAAGAGTCATTTTTGGGGAACGATTGCAGGTTGAGGTGAGTCGAACATTTTCTGCGAAAGCGGTCTTGTCGGCGTATCTAAAGCTTTTGGAAAAAATGCATGACAGATAACAGATACTATAGCTTAATTGGAATTCACATCGCCATAGCTTTTGCTATATGGCTTTTTTTACCATTAGCAAAGTTAGTGGCGATCGTGGTATTGCTCGGAAGCGCTTATTACGTAATCAAAAACCAAAATCGAAACAACGAAGCCTTACTCGCAGCGGCATATATCACCGGAATAGAGGTTTTTTTGCGAGCTACGGAAGGTGTGCCTATTTATGAGTTTGGAAAGTACGGTGTAATAGGAGTGATTCTGATTGGGATGTTTTATCGAGGTTTTTCGAAAAGTGCCGTTCCGATGTGGATTTACTTGCTCGCACTGATTCCTTCATTTATTCTCGCCTTTGTCGTTTTAAATCCAGACACTGAACAACGAAAGATTATTTCCTTTGTAATCAGTGGTCCAATTTGTTTAGGTCTGTGCGGATTATATACTTACCAGAGGAAAGTAAGTTATGAGCAGTTTCAAAATATTTTACTTGCCTTATTGTTGCCAATTATTAGCCTAACTGCATACGTAATTCTTTTTAATCCGAGTGTTCGAGACATCGTTTCTGGAACCGATTCTGACGGCCGACTTAGCGGAGGTTTCGGACCCAATCAGGTGTCGACCGTTTTTGGTTTGGGAACTTTTATTCTGATAAATCGCGCTTTGTTGAAGTCGCCTAACATTCGATTAATGTTGCTTAATATTGGTCTCGCAGCCATTGTCATTTTTAGAGCCATAGTAACTTTTTCCCGTGGAGGAGTTTTTTCCGCTATAGCGATGATTTTAGTAGTAATGCTCATATTGTTTGTGCGTTTGAATGTTAATGCACGAGTAAAAATAAGCCGGCTATTGTTTTGTATGATTATTGGAAGTTTCGGAATTTGGGGCTATTCTTTGCTGCAAACAAAGGGGTTAATTGGAAATCGCTACGCCAACAAAGATGCTCTTGGTCGAGTTAAAGAAAGTAAATTCACTGGACGTGAAGAATTGGCGCAGTCGGAATTAAAAGCTTTTTATGAAAATCCGATATTAGGCGTTGGTGTGGGGAAATCTATCGAAATTCGAAAGGAAGAAACCGGAAACGACGCAGCCTCGCACAATGAAATAACACGCTTATTGGCAGAACACGGTGCCTTTGGTATTCTTATTCTTATTCTACTTGCAGTTACTCCAATTGTACTTCATCTGGGAAATAGGCAGAATTTTTTCATGGTTCCGCTGCTTATGTTTTGGGCGCTAACTATTAATCACGCGGCCATGCGTATCGCAGCGCCCGCTTTTGTTTATTCTCTTGCGCTACTGTATATCGACATTCCCTTTATCGGGAAGAAAAAGGTGTCGTAAAAAAACTACATTATCCTTAAGTTTAATTGTTGTTTTGTAATTTCGAGCTCCCTAATGTAACAGAATGAAAATTGACACCCGAATACACTTTGAAGTAAGTGAACGCAAGATTTTGCTTCGCTTATTCGATACGGTATTTGTCATTTTGGCACTGTTTCTGTTGGATAGTTTTGTTGATTTTCAATACATCGATGTCTCGCTAGACAATCTCTGGTGGATTGTAATCTTAGGTTTATATGTAAATGTAATTGGAACTATTTTCGAAATGTACAATTTACAGGTAGCCAGTAACCAATTTCAGGTGGTTCGAAGTATACTGCTTACCGCTTCTACTACAGTTTTATTTTACTTACTTACACCTTTTTTAACGCCTTTTTTGCCTAGTAACCGCCTTCAAATCATCTACTTTTTTGGTGCAATTTTCTCAGGGTTGTTAATCTGGCGGGTCTTTTATCAGGCTTTTTTGGCTTCTCACAGATTCGAGAAAAAAGCAGTATTGATTTGCGATAAAGAAGAAATTGTAGAGTTGGTTGGCGATTTACAAGCGGCCGATCCGCATTACCGCGTTATTGGTTACATCGATACCGGAAAATCAGAAAGTTATGTTTTTAATTACGGTGGAGTAGATGCCGTTCAGACAGAAAACCTTGTACAATTTATTCAGGAGCAAACAGTTTCTGAGCTCGTTATTGCGGGAACAAAAGCCGATATCATTACCGTACCGCTATACAATGAATTATTGCGATTGCTTGAGTTTGGATTCCCAATTAAAGAATATACGCAAGTATATGAAATGCTTACGCAGCGTATTCCTATTCATTACTTAGATCGCGATTTTTATCGATACTTTCCATTTAGCCGAAGCAATCAGAATAAATTGTATTTAATTTTTGTTCGAGCTGTGGAGATTATTCTTGCCATAACGGGCTTGCTAGCTGGATGTGTTATCTTACCGCTGATTTTGTTGGGAAACCTTCTTGGAAATCGCGGACCGTTGTTCTATAAACAGATTCGTGTAGGTAAATTCGGAAAACCTTTTAAAATCTACAAATTTAGAACCATGGTGAAGAATGCTGAAGCAGGTTCGGCTGTTTTTGCAACTTCTAATGACGTACGTGTAACCACTTTCGGAAAATTTTTACGAAAAACGCGCCTGGACGAAATTCCGCAGTTTATCAATATTTTGATCGGCGATATGGGTTTTATCGGTCCGCGACCCGAACGCCCGGAGTTTGTGCAAGAGTTATCCGAAATTATGCCTTTCTACGAAACAAGACACATCATAAAACCGGGATTAACAGGCTGGGCACAAGTAAATTACTCTTACGGACAAAGCTTTGAAGATAGCTTAATTAAATTGCAGTATGATTTGTACTACATTAAACACCGCAGTATCTTCCTCGATTTAAATATTGTGATTAAGACCTTTAGCACGATTTTGTTTTATCGCGGTCAATAGGCTAAAATCAAGTGAAAACAACAAAAATACGGCTGCATAGACAGGTGCAAAAAGCAAAAGCTGAGGTTTGTTTAGCACGTAAATCAAGTGAACCAAAACAGAAACTCCTGCCAATACTTGAAACGTTTTTCTTCGAATAGATTTCTTTTCCGCGAAAGCGAAATACAGAAATAAGGGATTAAACAAGAGAATGTTATAATTCCACAGCACTTCAACATGGTCGCTGTACAAACCTGCTGCCGCTAGAAAAATTCCGAGAAAACCCAAAACTACAAATAAGAATCGGCGCGTATATTCATGTACGAAAACCAGTGACAATAAGATAGCAAATAAGGTAAAAACCGAGTTCCACCAGGGCACTTCAAGCACTAAAGAAGCTTTATTTAATATATTGGTTTTAGAAACAACTGCCTGATCTTGAATTTTATACGCATTAAAAAGCTGTTCCGGTAAGAATACAGCATCAGCCTTACTATCGGTGTAATAGCCAAACATGATGTTGATTCCTAAATTCTCGAAGTATAGTGGCGATTGGTATTCACTGACAATTTCTCGAAAGCTCTTTTCTTTAATCTCGTTGATAACCGCTGGCTTGATCGAACTGTGTTTTGCAATAAGATCGGCAACCATCGTTGTGCAATTTCGATGGAAAAATTTGTACGTGTAAAATTTCCCGTTTGAATTTACTATTACAGCCAAATCGTTGATAATCGCCTGAATTTCATTTGATTTTAAATTTAAAACTTGCTCTTTAATGCCTCGTTGTTCAAAAACGTAATTGGCATAAAAATCTTCGTAACGATCGATTCCTACAAAGTACTTCAAATCGCCCTTCACAAATTTTAAATAGAAATTTGGTGTCGAAAAATCGAAGTATCCAAAATTCACTACAAAATCAAATCCTTGCTGCTCGTCGTAAAATCGGAGTCCGGTGTGGCCGTACAACGAATACAATTGGCTTCCGGCACTAACGGTTAGTAAACTGCACTTGGTATTCGGAGACGCTGTAGGAATTTGGGCTTTCGCCGAAAAAAAAAAAAAAAAAAAAACAATAAGTAGATAACGAATCATCGTCTAAAAATATCAAGATCAACTTTTACAGAGAAAACATTGCTGTACAAGGCGGCACTTTGGTCACCTAAATCGGTTAACGCATAGTCGATTTGAATGCCGCGGTATTTGAATCCCAGTCCAATATTTGGCTGAAAACCCAATCGTTTAGAACCGTCAATTTCTTCAATGTTCTGAAAATTTCCAACGCCTGCTCGAACAAAAATTAAATTGGTATAGCCGTATTCAAAACCGAGTGCCGGATCGATGGAGTAGCCGCTGCCCGAAATTAAATCGTTCGTTTGTTCAAAACGCATGTTAAGATTGGTACTGGCTAAAAGACTGGTTTCGTTGTGAAATTCAAATAGTTTTGCCAAACCAAATTGCAGTTTCGGCAAAGTAATCTCGGTACTTTCGGGTAATTCTGCATTTTGTCCCGGAACGGCATCCGAAATGGTTTTAAATGCCTCTTCATCAATCGTCCAAATGTTGTACGTCGTGGTAATGTCTCGTGCCATCACACCTAATTTCCAGCCAGAGCGCTCGAACTGAAATCCTAAGTCGAAACCAACACCCCAAGATGAGGCAAAATCGCCAATAACCCGACGGATGATCTTCGCAGAAATACCGTATTGAAAACCAGGTACTTGTAAGCTTCGAGCGTAGGAAAAGGTAAGTCCGTAATCGGCGGTAGAGAAAAGAGAAATGCGGTTGTAATCGATATTTCCTTCGGAGTCAATAAGTTGTGTGGTATTCAAGATGTCGTCAACGCCAAATCGAATTAGTGAAAATCCAAAAGCACTGCGATCGTCGATGTTTTTTGCGTAACCAATGTAGTCGTACTGTGCAATATTTGCAAAATAACTAGCGTGCATTAAGGCAACCTGATCGCGTTCAACGCCTACTAATCCCGCTGGATTCCAGTAGCCTGCCGTAACGTCGGAAACATGTGCGGTCACGGCATTCGACATTCCCAGCGCACGCGAGTCGACACCGATGTTCATAAATTCGTTTGAGTATTTACGCACTGCCTGCGCGCTCGCAAAGAGTGAGAAAACAAGGCTTAACAGAACGAAATTATATTTTTTTTGACTCACAATTTTTTTTCGGCAATCAGCTCGCAAAAGTATCGATTTCACAGTAAAGCATCGGACTATTTCGCAATTAAAATGCGCCGAAATCGCCGAAATCTTCTTCAACAAAACGAATTTCGGTTCAGCTTATTGCCTTACATTTGCTTGCTTACATTTTATAGCATGACAAAGCATATTCCGAATACTATTACGATACTTAACTTGTTTTGCGGTTGCGTAGCCGTAATCCAACTGTTCGAAAAACATTACGATTGGGCCTTTTTCTTTGTTGCACTCGGTATTTTCTTCGATTTTTTCGACGGTATGGCGGCACGAATTTTTAATGCTGCTAGTCCACTTGGCTTACAACTCGACAGTTTAGCCGATATGGTAACCAGTGGAGTAACGCCAGGCTTGACTTTGTTTTTTATGTTACAAAATTCAAGCGGTATACCGGCCGACTCCTTGATTCCGTATCTCGGATTTCTTCCCACTTTAGGTTCTTGCTACCGCTTAGCAAACTTTAACATTGATACGCGTCAAACCGATTCTTTTATAGGTATGCCAACGCCAGGGAATGCGCTTTTTATCGTTAGTTTACCCGTAGTTTTAGCTTCAACTACAAGCTTAATTGCCATTGAGTTACTTACAAATCACTTCGTTTTAATTATGCTTGCTGCTT
>JAIXTU010000051.1 GCA_027483785.1 Flavobacterium sp. | reverse complement strand
TAGGCGTTTAATTAAGGTAATATTGCAATATTACGTTTAAATTTTTACAAAGCCACAATCTTTCCTCTCCTTCCAATTTCTGTGGATTTCCGCGCTTTCTGTGAGCATGAAATCGCTACAAATTCACTAATACTTCTGAATTTTTACAAAGCCACAATCTTTTATCTCCTTCCAATTTCTGTGGTTTTCCGTGTTTTCTGCGAGCATAAATGCCGCACAAAAGCACCAACAAACCTGATTTACAAAATCACTCTGCTTCATTTATTTCCAATTTCTGTGGATTTCCGTGTTTTCTGTGAGAATAAAAGCCGTACAAAAGCACCAACAAACCTGATTTACAAAGTTGCTCTGCTTCATCTATTCCCGAATTCTGTGGTTTCTGTGAGAATAAACCCGGTGCAATCTGATTAAGCAAGTAACCGCAGCAAGAATTCTACTACCTTTTCTGGCGCAATACTATCAATGGCACGGGCATAGTCTTCGGGATATTTGTTTCCGTATATCGAAGTCGGAATTTTCGGAAAACGCTTCAAATCGGCAGTTAATTGATTATCGTCGGCTTGTAAAAAAGGCTTAAAACCAGCTAACGGATGCGTAACACCCCAAAGCGTAACCACCGGAACACCGTACAGCGCTGCTAAATGTCCGTTTGCCGAATCCATACTTAACATCGCATCCAAACAACTTATAAGAGCCAATTCGTCACGAAAAGACAAGGCGCCCGCTGCAATACGAATCCGATTTTCATCCGCCTTTATTTCTTGCAAAACAGCTAATTCCGATTTGCTGCCAAAGAGAATCACCTCAGCAGCCGACAGTTCAAGCACTCCTCGAATAACCGATTTTAGCAAATCCAAATCGTACACTTTAGAAGCGTGTTGCGCAAACGGAGCGACACCTATTTTTACTTTGGTGGAAGCAAATTCTTCAGGAATAGCGTGCTTCGGCAAAGGTTTTAATGCCGCGAATGCAACGCTAAAATTCAATTGCTGTAAGACTTCGAGCTGTCTATCAAAAACGCTTGGAATAGCAAACCGGCCGCTTCCAGCCGTGAGTTTTCGTTTTAACGCACGTGCTTTATCAATCGCTGCGGTTTGGATTCCGCTTCCCGTAAGGAAAAAACGAAGCAACTTCGATCGAAAAACCTGGTGAAAATCTGCGAAATGTGTAATCTCTAAAGCGCGAAGCTTCCTTTGTAACTTCCACAATCCGAGAATACTTCCATCCTTTTTTTTATCAAATGCTATAAAATTACAATTCGTAATTTCCTGAAAAAGTGGTTCGGCGAAAGCAATGCTAATTACACTAATATGGATTTCCGGATATTTCTCGCGAACAGCTTTAATCGCCGGCACGCACATAGCGATATCGCCCAAAGCCGAAATTCGGAAAAAGGCAATATGCGGCACGGTCGATTTCAATTTTTATTTCTTGGCTTGGTAAAGAACCGGGTTCAAGTCGTCGTCGTTGTACATTTTCATTTGCTTGTACACTTTCATGAACTTTTTACCTTGTTCGATATCGGAAAGTAAATCGTCGATTGCGGTCGATAAATCGGTGCGTTGCTCCAACAAAACATTGAGTTTATCCTGACACTTGGCACGGTGTTCCGCACTGGCATCGGCACGCTCGGCTTCTTCACGCATGTGGAAAATTTTCAAAGCTAGAATAGACAAACGATCAAACGCCCACGCCGGACTCTCACTGTTAATTTTCGCATCGCTGTTCGCACTAACGTGTGCGTATTTTTGAAGAAAGTAACTATCAATGTACTCCACAACGTCGGTTCTTTCTTGATTGGATGCATCAATCTTGCGTTTCAAAACCAAAGCAGCCACTGGATCAATTTGCGGATCGCGAATGATGTCTTCATAATGCCACTGTACCGTGTCAATCCAGTTTTTCATGTACAATAAATGTTCGAACTGATCTTTCGGATACGGATTAGTTATCGGCTGATCTACGCTGTCGTATTTGTGGTAATCGGCGATACTTCGTTCGAATACTGCATTAGCTAGTTTTGAAAACATAGGTTCAAGAATTTAAAGTGCAAAGATACTTTTTATACTTTTATCCGCGCAGAAATTAGCTTGCGCAGATAAAGCTTATGAAAATCCGAAATTTATCCGAACAGAATTCTGTTTTACATCAATTTATGAGCGAGTTACGCGCCATAGATGTGCAAACCGACCGCATGCGTTTTCGCAAAAACATAGAGCGTATCGGAACTTTATTGGCATTCGAAATTTCAAAATCACTCGAATACGTACCGAATACCGTACTCACACCCTTGGGCGAAAAACACAGTTTCCGCTTGGCAAAACCTGTTGTAATTGCAAGTATTTTGCGCGCAGGAATTCCGTTACATAACGGTTTGCTCGACGTATTCGACCAAGCTGAAAGCGGTTTCATTTCAGCATATCGCGCCTACAGTGAAGATCACGGTTCGTTCGAAATTAAAGTAGAATATCAAGCCATTCCTGACTTGAATAACAAAATTCTAATCCTCGCCGACCCGATGCTGGCAACTGGACGATCGTTACTGGCTTGTTGCGAAAAGTTATTGGAAGAAATGAAACCTGCCGAATTACATATTGCTGCCGTAATCGCAGCGCCAGAAGGAATCAACTATTTGAAAAAGCACTTACCTGAAAGCACGACACTTTGGATTGGCGAAATAGATGAGGCGTTAAACGCTCAGAATTACATCCTGCCGGG
>JAIXTU010000230.1 GCA_027483785.1 Flavobacterium sp. | reverse complement strand
GACAAAAGACAGCGTCGAATTTTGATGTATATTTCAAACACGACGGACGTGTTATTCACACCAAAACCTTAGACGACGGCTTTTTTCAGTTTTGCATTCCGCTCGACAACGATGTGGGTTACGGCTGGATTACGTACGAAGTTTCTATTAAGTCGGAAGGTACACTCGTTACACAAAAAGGCTCGTACATTCGGCCGTTTGAAGGAAATTTGGGTTTTATCTCGGATATCGACGATACGTTTTTGATTTCGCACAGCCGAAACATCTTTAAAAAGCTGTACATATTGTTGTTTAAGAACGTGAACGACCGCAAGATCTTTTCCGACGTGGTTGCGCATTATCTGGCTTTAAGTACAGCCGGACGCAATAATAAAAGTGAACAGAACGCTTTTTTCTATGTGTCGTCGAGCGAGTGGAATTTGTATCGTTTTATTGTTCAGTTTGCCGAATTGCATCAGTTGCCTCGAGCGGTATTGTTGCTTAAAGACATCAAACAGAGTTTATTCGACTTTTTGATAACCGGACGCGGAAACCACGATCATAAATTTCAGAAAATCAAACACATTTTAGAGTTTTATCCGACTTTGAAATATACGTTACTCGGCGACGATTCTCAAAAAGACGCCGAACTCTACGAACGAATTTGCAAAATGTTTCCCGTAAATGTTCAAGCCGTTTACATTCGGCAAACGGGCAAACTTCCTAAACAAAAGGTAACCATTGCCATTCAAAACATGAGTTTAATGGGTGTTCATACCTGCTATTTTACGAACAGCAAAGAAGCTATTGCACATTCAAAAAGTATTGGATTAATCGTTTGAAAATAAGTTTAACTTAGTGGCGTTAGTCGAAACGCATGCTATTTCAATTCAATATCTACTCCGGATTACTGCTTATTTTTTTTACGCATAATTTAGTTTATGCTTTAATCCTTCTCCAAAAATGGATACGGGAACGCAGTAAATCGGCGTTTTGGCTTGCCTTGTTTTTGATTATCGTTGCCTTGTATTTAGCCCCTTGGATGTTGGGCTTTGCGGGTTGGTACGACACCGAAAGTTACCGTGCTGTAATCTTCAGCATACCGTTTCATCAACTGTATTTTTTTGGCCCGGTTTTGTACTTCTACACACAAGCGGTTTTAAATCCGGCTTTTACGTTTCGAAAAAAGTACTTCTGGCATTTACTTCCCGGTTTTTTGTACCTGATTTACGCATTGATACAGGTAGCAAACGATTACTACGGCAACGGAGGTGCGTTTCCGGAATTTTATGCCGATATCGACTTCGACGAATGGTACCAAATTAGCGGTCATGTGAGCATCTTATGCTATTTAATTTACTCTTTGAAATACTACAATTTGTATCGAAAAGTGATTCAAAACATTGTCAGTTTTGCCGATGAACTCACGTTTAAATACGTAAAGGAATTTATCATTAGCTGTTTGGTGATTATTGGTGTTGACATTGGCTTTCGAATTGCTTTTGAGATTTTTCCGGATTTTGCGAATTTTATAGGAAGTTGGTGGTATTTCATGGCAGTTGGCGTTATTTCGTACCGAATTGCCTTAAGAGGTTATGCCAATGAAAATTTTAGAAGCAAGCGAATTGGCTACACTATTGTTGCTGAAAACGAAAGTAATTCGGCAGAGATTCAAGCCGATTACGCTGAAATTGAGCTTCCAAAAGACGAACTCACTAATTCACAACTTACGGAATCGGAATCGAAATTGCGCGAAGAATTAGAAAAGTTACTGATACATGAGGGCTATTTTAAAAATCCGGAGCTTACCTTGCTGGATTTAGCTCAGGCAACAGGCAGCAATACCGCGTTGATTTCTAAGGTAATCAACAAAGGATTTAATCAGAATTTCAACGATTTGGTAAACACGCTGCGCATCGATGCTTTTAAAGCAAAAGTGGCTGCTGGCGAAAGTTCGAAATCGACCTTACTTGGTTTAGCGCTCGACTGTGGTTTTAATTCGAAAGCTACTTTTAATCGGGCGTTTAAAAAGCAAACGGGTCAAACACCGAAGGATTTTTTGATACAAAGTGCGCCAAAATAGGTCTCAAATTATAATTTGAAGCGCGCAGCTACTGGGATTGCCGCAATTTTGCTTCATCGATAACGGAAATCTGAAATTCCAAAAAAAATAAACTGATGAAAAAAAATGTAATCCTTTTCGCTCTCGTAACCCTACTGGCATCGTGCGGCATTTTTAGTTCTTTAAACTCGGGAACAACGATTAACGCCAATGAAAAATTTGTACTCGGCGATAATCCACACGGCAATTTTAGAACGCACATTAGAAACGACGGCTCAACAACGCTTCGTGTTTATCAAGCACCAAATGCCGGCGGAACCCACTCTCCTATCCTACTTGAACCTACACAAAGTACGTACCTAAAAACCGACGAAAATACCGCATTAGTAATCGAAAATACGGGAAACATAGCGGGCTTTGTTTCGTTAAAAGTAAAAGGCGATTTAAACCTCAACATGGGATTCCAAAACAAGAAATAACATTCACATTCTAAATTTCTAAATCTAAAACACATGAAAATCTTAATTAGCACTACCGTAGCACTCCTTCTATCCTTGTTCTCGTTTGCTCAAGGAAAAATCGAAAAGAGCTTTGATTACAAAAACTTCGACAAAGTGTACCTCCAAGGACTAAACGCCGATGCACAAATTTCAGTCGGTAAAAACTGGTCGATTCGCGTAAAAGGCCCCGAAGAAAGCGTCAACAGCCTTGAAATGATCTATACCAGCACGGAATACAAACTG
>JAIXTU010000252.1 GCA_027483785.1 Flavobacterium sp. | reverse complement strand
TACAGACAATACAGGTTTGTATAAAGCTGCTGTCAACGAAATAAGATTTAAATGGTTCTTAAAAAACGACACCATAAATTTTATTTTAGATGAGAATAATTTAGAAAAAGAATTTTTCGCACATGCAAATAAATTGCTTTTTATATTTACATCAAATGAAAAAAGAAACGCTCTCAAACTGATTGATCAAAAATCTGAAATTTGGTACTTATTATTGAGCAATAAAAACAAGTAAGGTGCTCCGCAAAAGTGTCCCGACTTTGCGGCAAGTTTGGAAATTCATCCGATTCCCACCCATCTCGAAAACACGTCTTTCCAAACGCACTCACGCCTAGCCCCGATTGTAGCGGCAGCCCGGAGAAAAAACAGCTTGTTTGAACCGTGCGGCAAACGGCGCCGCAAGAAGCCGGATGAAGCACGTGTGAAAACAGCTGGTTTTTTGAGGACTATAGCGGAAAGCGGGAATGGCTTCAAGAACTAACTAGCCCACTCGACACCCACTCGTATCGTTACGTTTTGGTTGGGATATGTGATGGTAATAAATTCCGGACGATCGGTTTCGTAGTTTGAAAAATTGATTTCGCCGTAATAAGGTGCTTCCATGAAAAAGTCGATCATGCCAATTTCGCCATCTACTTCGCCAGCGCCAAAACGCAAAACACTGCTTGGCACTACATATAAATTTTCGTTTTCCAAATTCCAAAACAAACTCTGCTGGTTGAGTTGTATCGCCGAAAAATACCACTGTCGGTAGTTAAAAGCCGATTGGCGAAAGTTGCCGATTTGAATTTTCTGAAAACCAAAACGCAAGTCGCCCTTTGCATCGATACTTCCTGCCGGAAACTCGGTATCAAGATCGGTGTTAATGCCCGTAAAGTTTAAGAGTTCAATTGATTTTATCTTTACCGCGTTACCGCGAACTACATTTATGGTGATGGATTTTTCGCCCAGCTCGCCAGCCGCATTTTTGCAACGAATTTTAAGCGTTTGCGGACCGAGCGTTTGAAAAGCGAAATAAATATTGGCATTGGAGCCAAATCCGTTTTGGGCATAACCACCTGTTTGAAAATTGTCGAACGAAGGCCAAACTTCCGTAATTACTTCAGCTGCCGATAAATTAATTGTTAACAGTTGGTCGATACTTACCGTAGTTGCACTCGGTGTTGCTGTAAATTCGAATACTTCGGGTTCTGTGTTGATTTCGCTCGAACTTTCGGTACAAGCAGCAAAAAGTAAACAGCAAAAAATAGTCGTGATTTTTTTCATTTTTGAATTTTAAGCAACCGGATGCAGGGCAATCTCGGCGTCATCGAGTTCGAGTTTGATTTTCTCCAGAATTTTAGGTGCAAGATCGGGATAATCGGTGAATGAAACCCACGGACGGACCGCAATTTTTACGTGATCGGCAAGTGCAATAACGTCGACTCGCGGTTCGGGATTCGTTAAAATTTTCGGATTGTCGACTAAAACTTTCGTGATTATCTCTTTTACCTTCAGCAAATTAGCGTTATAGGAAATGGCAATACTTAAATCGACACGTCGAATACCGGCTTGCGATAGGTTTACTATAGTTCCGTTGCTCAAGGCTCCGTTGGGCACATAGATCGTTTGGTTGTTTACGCCAATAATTTTGGTAACAAATATTTGAATTTCAGAAACTTCGCCGGTAACGTTTTGTGCTTCGATAAAATCGCCTACGCGGAAGGGTTTGAACAAAATAATGAGCATGCCACCCGCAAAATTCGACAGCGAACCTTGCAACGACAAACCTACCGCCAAGCCTGCAGCACCCAAAATGGCTACAAACGATGAGGTTTCGATGCCCAATTTTGAGATGAACGCCACGAAGAGAAAAGCGCGCAAAATCCAAAGAAAAATGTCGGCTAAAAACTTACTTAAGGTGGGGTCGAGTTCGCGTTTGAGCATGATCCGACGGATGAGTCGATTTACGATTCGAATTAAATACAAACCAATAAACAGTATGATAAACGCACTGATGAGTTTTGGCGAATAATCGAGGATGATTTGCCAAAGTTTCTCGGTGTAGGTGCTAATTTTTTGGGTTTGAACGTCGAGTGAGGATTGCAAAAACATAGCTTATTTATTTTTCCACAGCAAAAGTACGGCTTGGGAGTGTTAATTCCGACAAGCGTTTACAACTTTCGGTTTATAGAATTTTTAGCGTTGGTTCGCGATGAAAAACCAATCTTTTGGCAGCTCGTTGATGCTGGTCACGGGCAAATCGCAACCTGTAACCGAACAGCTGTAAAGTTTTACTTCGTCGCTGTATTTTCCTTTTGTTTGCGGAAGTTCGAGCGTTTCGGAAGCATAAATTAGCTGAACATCGGATGCCAGATTTTCCAATAATTCGATTTTAGCTTGAACATTTGAATTAGAAACGATAATTGCACGTTGCCGATTGTAATTGCCGAGCAAAATTGAAAGCCAATTGGCAAAAGCGCCCGGATAATCGATGCGAACCGTGATAGCCTCGAGCATTTGGTTGGCACGTTCGAGGTAACTGTTTTCAGAAAAAATAATACCGAGTCGAAATAAGTTTCGGCACATCACCGAATTCGACGCATTTATAACGTTGTCTTCGGTTTCGATATGTTGCAACGATTCGCGCGCGGCAGTTGCGTAGTATTTAAAGAACACGCCGTTTTTATGTTCGAAATCGCGCTGAACTCTTTGGCAAAGTGCGTTTGCTTTACGCAGAAAATCTTCGTTACCCGTTAGTTGGTAGAAATCGATAAATGCCTCGATAACAAAGGCGTAATCTTCCAGACAACCGTCGATTTCGCGCGTATCAACACGAAAAACCTGATTG
>JAIXTU010000290.1 GCA_027483785.1 Flavobacterium sp. | reverse complement strand
CTCTTAATGGTTATCCCCCGCTCGCGCTCCAAATCCATATTGTCTAACAATTGCGCTTTCTCCTCTCGTGCCGAAACTGTTTGCGTAGCACTCAAAAGCCGGTCGGCTAAAGTACTTTTACCGTGATCAATGTGCGCGATAATGCAAAAATTTCTGATGTTCTTCATTTGCTTTTTCTTTCTTTTTTGGGCGTTCCGGCGCGAAAATAGTGCGTCGGAAGATGTTTGTGCGTCCGCGCCGTCAGGCTTTCCGCTGTAGCCCCTCTTTCATCGGGGGCTGCCGCTGCAATCCTTAACGCGGAAAATCGTTACCGAAAATCGTGCAAATATATTCAATAATTACGGGCTTAGTACTTGAACTATTCATAACTTAATGTGATAATTCAGTAAAACTTTGCCGTTTTTTCTACGTTAAGGCACTCTTCTATCAAACCAAATTCAATTGCTTGTACCTATTATCAATCAACGACCGATAACGCTGCTGGTATTCGGCGGTAACAAAGCTCTTTTCCAAGACCTCAAGCATTTCGGGTTTTGCATAAACAAATAAATCTAACGTGTTGTCTAAGAAACGTTTACTTAATCCGCAATTTTCAAAAGCGGCACAAAAATCTTTATAACCGATTTTTCGCTTCTTCGCATTTAGCGTTAGCGCCAATTCTTCCGTATCACCCGGATTCACCAAAGCTGTGGGAACCAAATCGTAGGCTGGCGCAAGTACGAAACCTTGCCCTGGCCGTTCTAACAACGAAAAGTTCTTCAAATGCATGTCGGCGTTTCCGGTAAAAAAACTAAACAAAATAAGCTCAAAGAAATTGCCTACATCCAGTAACGGCGAACTCGAATACTTCAAGATTAGTTTTGCTACTTGCTCGTGGCTTCCTTTGTACTTGTCTTCGGTGAGTCGTTCGCTCAGTTGGCACATATCTTCCATGTGTAACTTCTCGTTTCGGGTTCTATCAACTCGTTTTGTGATGTAACACAAGGTGCCGTCTTGCAAATACAGCAAACTGTGCGGCACTACTTGCAAACCACAAACCTGCGCCATGTGCATACTCGCACTTTCCAACTCGGGCAATTGCGGATAAAACTCCGACGGCGGTTTCAGTATATAATCGCCATATAAACCTACAATGGTTAACTTTTTAGTGAGATTTTTCGAAGCTTTTCGATACAAGCTCAACGATACTTTGGCTTGAACGCCTGTAACAGCCATCTGACTTTGGATTACTTGCGTTGCCAATTCTTGTAAATCGGCCAAACCGTACTGTAATTCGGGTGTTTTCAATTGTCCGTAAAAGCGTTTATTGCACGCTTGGTGTACTGTTGTGTTGCCTTCGTTTAGCGGTTCGTAACAATGCAAACAACGTGTTCCATAAAAAGCAGGCGGTTCGTGCACCAGATTTCCTGCCGCCGAACTTCGCTCTAAAAATTTCTTTTTATAGTTCTTCATGTTCTAAAACGCTAACTGCGCCAATGCTGTCTTTACAACACGCTAAAAGCAATCCCATCCGATCGCGGTAATTAATTTTCCAGTTTCTTTCTGCCAAATCGAGCAGCCAACCCTCCGGTATCAATCCGTCGAAAAAAGCGAATAGTGTTTTGGTTGCGTAGGGTTCTTTTCGCAACGGCAATGTTACACTAACTGCCGTTGCATGCGGATTATTCAAATACGCATCATGGTAAACAAAGGTGTATCCACGATCCGATTCTTGCAAGGAACCACAATATATTCCTTTTACAAAGATGTTCGCTTTTCTATTCATTTTCCGACAACCATAAATCGCGATCAAGTGCAATTGGACCCAACGTTTCGCCGAACAATCGTAGTACGTCGTTTACTTTGTCCATGCGTAGGGTTGTTTTTCCTTGTTCTAAATCGCGCACAAACCGCAAGCCTACTCCTGCTTTCAATGCCAAATCCGGCTGGGTTAACCGATTTTGCTTTCGCTTCATCTTTATGTGCTTACTTAAAGGCGTAAGTTTTTCTTTCATTTCTATACCTTTTCACCTACAAATTTACTATTTTCTTAAAGATTCACACCACAAAAGGTATAATTTTACCAACAATCGCTTATTTTATACCCATTTTGATATATTTACAACCAATACGCTCAATATTATACTATTTATGGTATAAAAAACAAAGAAAAAAATTGCGGGAAAACAAATGGCAAATGGGTATGAACAGCAAACGGGAAGGTATTACCAACTCGGCATAGTTTAGTAACTTTGCCGAAAACAACCGCAATGGTAACGATCGGAAATATCCAACTTCCCGACTTCCCTCTTTTGCTTGCACCCATGGAGGATGTGAGCGATCCGCCGTTTCGCAGACTTTGCAAAGCGCACGGTGCCGACTTAATGTACTCGGAATTTATTTCCAGCGAAGGATTGATTCGCAATGCGATTAAGAGTCGGCAGAAACTCGATATTTTCGATTACGAGCGCCCGGTTGGAATCCAGATTTTTGGTGGCGATGAAGAAGCTATGGGCATGTCGTCGGAGATTGTTAGCGCTGTAAATCCGGATTTAATCGATATTAATTTTGGTTGTCCGGTGAAAAAGGTTGTTTGTAAAGGTGCCGGTGCGGGCGTTTTAAAGGACGTCGATTTAATGGTACGTTTAACCAAAGCCGTTATCAAAGGAACACATTTGCCCGTAACGGTGAAAACGCGTTTGGGCTGGGACGACGACAGCATTAACATTGATGAAGTGGCCGAGCGTTTGCAAGATGTGGGCATTCAAGCGTTATCTATTCACGCACGAACACGAGCACAGATGTACAAAGGTGAAGCCGACTGGTCGCATACAGCACGTGTAAAAAACAACCCGCGGATTAAAATTCCGATTTTTGGAAACGGCGACATTGATTCGCCCGAAAAAGCGCTTGAATACAAGAATCGATACGGTGTTGACGGTGTGATGATTGGTCGTGCGGCGATTGGCTATCCGTGGATTTTCAACGAAATCAAGCATTACCTAAAAACTGGTGAGCGTCGCGCAGAACCAAGCTTTTCGGATCGTGTGGAAGCTGCCGAAAACCACCTAAATTGGGCTATGGAATGGAAAGGCGAACGTTTGGGAATTGTTGAAACGCGACGCCACTATACCAATTATTTTAAAGGTATCCACGGATTTAAAGAATACCGCCAACGTTTAGTTACCACCGACGATGCTGTTGGCTTAGCTGATTTGTTTTTGGAAATCCGCGATAAATTTGCTGTTGTCGATACGTTTTAAGCACACGTATTGGTGCACTTTGCCCGCAATAACGACTGCAACGGAAACCAAAACGCTTTAAAAAGCCTAAAACCTGAACTCGATTAAAAATCTTTGTCAGATCGCGGTTTAACAATACATTGAGATTTAGACTAACATAAAATCTGTGTAAATCGCGGCCGCTAAACATTTAAACGGTCGCTTACTTCATTGCATTTATTTGCGATACTACAGTATCCCAAATAAAGTGCGCCTTGTAATCAACCATTTAAATATTTTCTGACTTTAATTTTTAAACCGAGTTCAGGTTTACAAAAACCCAAGCGAAAAAGCGACCCTAGAAGCTTTTTGGCGGGATGTTTTTGTGTTTTTTCGAGCGTTTTGTTGTAGTGAAAGGCGTGACGGTGCGGCAACACGAATTTCCATTGAACGTTTGCCGCAGCGGATTGCCCAGAAAGCGATAAAAATCATCGTAGTATTTTGAATTAATTCTTGTGTCGGCAAGAAAATTTACGGAACAGTATGCAACTTCATTTCGAAATTTGATTTTTCATCAGGATAAATACGAAAAAAATCGAACTGAAAACCAAGCTTTTGAACCAAAAACTAAAATAGTAAATGCGTTCTATAAACACTTAAAACCTGAGTTCGATTAAAAATCATTGTCAGAACACTTAAAATGTGCAAATTGTGAAATCAAATAGCAATCGAAATGAACAACTGCCATGCTAAACAGATAAACGGCTGCCTACTTCGTTAGATTTTTTTGCGATACTCCAGTATCCCAAAACAAATCTGCCTGTTATACCAATTATCTGTTTGTTGGCCGCAATTTTTAAATCGAACTCAGGTTAGAAGCCCGTGGCGGCCGTGCAAACCCAGCGCCGGCTAAGCGGTATTGACGTGGAAAGCGTGACGGGGCAGCGACCAAAATTCCACTATAAAACGCTGCACCGGATTGCCCAAAAAAAATGCGCAAGCCCTATAAAAAGCCTACGCATCTAACAACCAAATTAATCAAATAGAAAACCTAAAATTTAAAGACGTTAACGCCAATAGCGTAACCGTAAACCTTTTGTTCGGCGTCGCGGTAAATACGAATTTTATTGCAGGCGCGCCCGAGATCGATTTTTGTCCATGTTTTTCCGCCGTCAGTTGTTTCGAAACCGCTGTTCATGGTTCCTACAAATCCGTGGTTTTCGTCAATAAATCCGATTCCGAATTCACGAGCTGCAGGATCTTCCACCAAGTTTAATTCCGCCCACGTTTCACCACCGTCTGTCGTCTTTGCAATGCGCTGTTGTTTGATATTTGGATCCGGATTGTACGATTGAATGGTCACGTAGCCTATTTTTGCCGTCGGAAACGACACTTTCCACGTGGTTTCAAAAGGTCGTGCCGACTCGTATACTTTTTTCCAAGTGGTTCCACCGTCGGTAGTTTTCAAAATCAAGGCATTAGATTGCGAAATATCTTCATTATTAGCCGCGCAGGCGAAGCCAATATTTTTGTCGAGCATTTTTATATCAAAAAGCATCTTGCAATCGGCTTGCATGCTGCGCGAAATCCAAGTTTCTCCGCTATCGTGCGAAATCATAATATTTGCCGGACTTCCCACACGGCCAACGGCAAAAATATGGTGAATCTGCTCGGTTTTTCCTTTCTTCTTTACAGACTCGGAAACTACGTCGAAGGCACACAAACCTTTTACATACGGACCGCTGTAAGGAACAGGTTTCCACGTTTTTCCGCCGTCTTTTGTTCCGTAAAGTGGAATCGTATCGGTAACGTTTGGGAAATAATCGGTGCCAACTGTTCCAGCGAAGCCTACATTTTCATTTAGAAAAGAGATGGTTCTAAAGAACGTACCTTTTTGCTCGATTTGCTTGGTCCAATTCTGACCGCCATCGGTGGTGTGGTATATGCGCCCAAATCCATTGACATACCAGCCTGTATTTCGATCAATAAACGTAATGTCGTCCTGCTTTCCCGCATAAGGTTCCGTATTTAACTTTTGCCAAGTTTGAGCGAACACGGCACTGTGTATACTAAAAAGAAGGATAAAGATTTTTAAATTTTTCATAATTCGTTAGTAGCTAATAGTGATTATTTGTTACTCAATTCTTTTGCCCATTCAACCGATTTCTGTGTTACATCGGGATTGAAAGCTTGAAACAATTCTTGAATTTTACCTTGACTAAAAAGGTCGTACGCT
>JAIXTU010000113.1 GCA_027483785.1 Flavobacterium sp. | reverse complement strand
GCGATTTATGGTGCACGTGCAGCAAACGGGGTGATCATCATAAACACTAAGAGAGGTTCGAAAAAGCTTTCGATAGATTACAATTTCCAATACGGTAGTGGTAATCAAATGAATCAAATTGATGTAATGAATGCGAGTCAGTTTACTTCTTTTCTTCAATCTGTAAGCCCAGCATTCAATCCTTCAAATCCTTCTGCGTACATCACCAATAGATTGGGTGTGCCTGATCCAAATGCTGCGCCAGGTACTTTTGATGATCCAACAACGCCGCAAATTGAAGGTCGTATTCTTTCGGATACCAATTGGCAAGATGAAATCTACAGAAGAACTGACTATGTAGATAATAACTTGTCTGTTCGTGGAAGTCTTTTTAATGTCATTCCTGCAAAGCTTACTTTAAACAATACATTCCAAGAAGGCTTACGATTAACCAACACCTTTCAAAGAACAGCTACTTCTGTTGCTCTTAACCCACGCTTGTTCAAAGAACATTTGAAAATTAATTTCTCTGCCAATTATGTTGTAGAAAAGAACCGATTTGCAGCGGGAGTTGAGGGTACTGCTATCAGATTCGATCCAACTAAGCCAGTTAGATATGATCGTAGTGCATTTAGTGGTTTTTTTGAATATCAACAAAATCCTACTCCTGATGGTGTTATCTTACCAGCTCCCCAGTCACCACGGAACCCTGTTGCTCAATTACTTCAGTCTGATGATCAAGGAAGACAAGATCGTTTGTTTGGTAATTTAGAGTTTGATTACAAGTTTCATTTTTTACCCGAACTAAGAGCTGTAGTTAACTTAGGCTACGATCAAGCGTTTAGTAGACGAACCTTTTTACGAGATGCTAACGGTGTTGCTACTGCATCTACCTTTCCAGGTAATGCTGATGTTTTTATTGGTGACGACACATACTTTTCTCAAAGGAGAACCAATAAATTATTAGACGCTTACTTCGCTTACAACAAAACTTTCGGAAAATTTAATATTGATGCAACCGCAGGTTATTCTTACCAAATTTTCACTTACGATGAATATGCTTCTGGAAACAAGAGGGATTTTGGGCCTTCTCGTTTTGAAGTATTTAACGCTAGTCCAGATGAGGTGCTGATAGGTTATTTTGGTAGAGCAAATTTTACTTATAACGATAAATATATTTTTACGGCCTCATTCCGACGTGATGGTACCTCTAGATTTGCGGAACAGAATCGTTGGAGTTTTTTCCCAGCTATGGCACTTGCATGGAAGATGAAAGAAGATTTCTTTAAAAATTCGAATACTGTTTCTGACTTAAAATTAAGACTAGGATATGGGCAATCAGGACAACAACAAATTAATGTTGGAGACTTTTATTTAGCACGATATAACACTGGATTTCAGGATTCGCAATATAATATAGGAGGAACTAACTTCCCGGTTGGCGTTCCAGCGGCTTATAATCCAGATTTAAAGTGGGAAACAACGACTACTTACAACGCGGGTATTGATTACGGATTTTTTGGAAATAGAATCAACGGTGCTCTTGATGTATTTTATAAGTTAACAGAAGATTTGTATTTTAACGAAACTCCTTATGCTGATGGATCAAATTTTGGAAACCAAGGTCCAGCTAACATAGGTAGCTTCTCTACTAAAGGTATTGAATTTTCGATAAATGCAGATATCGTTAGAGGAGAATCGTTTAATTGGAACATTAACTTTAACGCGACTCGTTTCGAGCGTAGAATTGAGGAGTTGGTAGCAGATTCTGATATACCGACAGGATCTTTACCTGGCGGTATAGGTGGAACAAGTGGTGTACACCGTGAAGGATTTACTCCGTTTTCATTCTTAATGTATAAGCAATTGTATGATACGACAGGTCGTCCAATCGAGGGTGCATTTGCAGATCTAAATGCAGATGGTATCATTAACGCAAGTGATCGTTATATATATAAAAACCCAGATCCAGACGCAACCTTTGGTTTTTCTTCGAATCTAAATTATAAGAATTTTGATTTCTCGTTTTTCATGCGTGCAAGTATTGGAAATAGAGTTTTTAACCAAGTAAATGCGGGTCGCGCTTATTCCACTTACGCTCTTAGTGCAGACGCGCAGTTATCAAATATTCCTACGAGTTATTTTGAAAATGAGTTTTCCATTGGAGCGGCAGAAACAATTTTGTCGGATTTATATATTGAGAATGGTTCGTTCTTAAGAATGGATAATATTACATTGGGTTACACATTCCCTAAATGGTTAGGTGGAAAAGCTTCTTTGCGCTTGTTTACAGGTTGTCAGAATGCTTTTATCATAACAAAATACAGCGGTTTAGATCCTGAAATCAATAATAACGGAATTGATAATACGATATACCCAAGACAGCGTCAATTCTTATTTGGTGCTAACGTGAAATTTTAAAAAGCAAAATGAAAATGAAAAGACAAATTTTAAAGCTGGTTTTTTTCGCTTTTACGGGAACGTGCTTGTTGTCCTGCGAAAGTGACTTAGACATTACGCCAAATAGTCCTACTGTATTTTTATCAG
>JAIXTU010000152.1 GCA_027483785.1 Flavobacterium sp. | reverse complement strand
CGCTACAAGGCGCACTTCAAAAGTCGTTTCAGCCGATTTTTTGCGTCGGCTTCTTGGGTCGCCCCCGCAAAAAAGGCTTCAATCGTCTTTTTTCAGCACGGCTTTCCGCTGCTGTCCCTTGTGCGAAATAGTGCACAACAAAACGTATCGTTAGAATGTACTAGCACGAATTCGATCACCGCGCTCCGCAACAGTCTCCCGACTTTGCGGCAAAACTTGATAGAACGGATTTGTAATTCGTGCTCGGCTGTACCGCGCCGTGCTCCGCAACAGTCTCCCGACTTTGCGGTAAAACTCGATCTCACGAATTCGTTAGCGAGGATTCGATAGCGCGGATTTGAAATCCGTTCCTACCAAACGTACACAAATCAAACCACTTAACCGTTAGCGCTAACTTGTTGTTGCTTCTCTAACAAATAAAATTTATTTTGTTATATTTTTCTGCAATTCATTAACTGTTACGATATGGTAACAAAACGATTCTTTGAGCAAACATAAGGCTTTGCACTCTGTTTTCACTTTGCAACATATTTATTTATAAATCAGTTTTTAAAAAAGTGATGTTATAAAATAATTAAGATTTGTTTTCGTTGTTTTTTGGAACAATTTTTATCTACTTTTAACTCCAACCAATTAATAACCCAAACGTATGCTCCGATACATTTTACCGCTGTTACCGTTAGCGGCTTTCAGCCAAGATATTCAATGGGAGAAATCGTTCGGCGGTAGGCAAGCCGAGTACTTATTCGATATTCAAGCCACAGCCGATTACGGTTTTCTACTCGCCGGAAGTTCGCTTTCCGAAAAATCAGGCAATAAAAAAACCGACGGCCTTGGCGATCTCGATTATTGGCTTTGTAAAATGGACGAGCAAGGGCAACTCGTTTGGCAAAAAAGCTACGGTTCGCTAAACTCCGATGTACTAAAGGTTGCTAAAAATACGCGCGACGGCGGTTTTATCCTCGGCGGAACTTCTAACAATAGTTTTGGAATTTCGGATGATGCAAAAAGTAGTAAACGTTATGGCGGAAACGATTTTTGGATTGTAAAACTCGATGCGTATGGCAACCAACTTTGGGAACAGAGTTACGGCGGCAAAGGGCAAGACGAGCTAACGAGTATTTTAGTGCTTCCAAACGGCGAGTATTTGCTGGCTGGCTCGTCGAATTCGAGCGCAGAACGTACCACGACACCAAATCCAAACAGTAAAGCAGCTGCGCAAGGCGGCATGGATTATTGGCTGTTGCGTATCGATTCGAGCGGGCAGGTCATTTGGCAAAGAACGTACGGCGGTAAATACAACGATCAGCTTACAACCGCAACTACGACATCCGATGGCGGTTTTATTATAGGTGGCTACTCCAATTCACCAGCATCTGGCAACAAAACCGAAGCAGCGGGTGCCTTTGGGTCGGATTATTGGGTACTAAAACTCGATAAAGACGGCGCGCTGGAATGGCAAAAAACCTACGGCGGCGATAAAGACGATCAACTGCAAGTAGTTGTAAACTGCCAAGACAAAGGAATTATTCTCGCGGGAACTTCAGCTTCGGCGTCCGGAAAAACAAAAAAAGTGAACAACGGCAGCGGTACAGACTTTTGGTTGATTAAACTCGACCAATACGGCACCGAAAGCTGGCAAAAAACGTATAACTTCTCGGAAACCGACGTGTTGAAATCGGTGGTTGAAAATCCGGATGGCTCGCTTTTGATTGGTGGTTACAGCGGCTCGAACGCGCAAATAGATAGCGATTTCAACGGCGATTTCCTAGCCTTGAAAACAGCTGCCAACGGCGAAGAGCTTTGGAGTAAAACCGTAGGCAGCGACGGCGCAGATATGCTCACCAAAGTTATCGAAACCCGCGACGGTGGTTACGTTTTGGTAGGCACATCTGATGGAACGCCCGTACAAAAGAAAAAGAAAAAAAATATTTTAAAGAAAAGCGGCATTACCAACGACAGCCAGCAGCTGCACGGCGCCCAAACACTCAGTAACGAACTCAATTCGGAACTCGACCAAGCGCGTGCCGACGTAAACGACGCGTACAAAAAACAAGCCGACGCGTTAACCTATAGCGCAAAAGATGCGATTGGTCTGAAAGACGACAGTCCGATTAAACTCGGTGGCCTATCCGACCAGATTCTAGGTGCAGGAAGCAATAGCGGCAGCAATGCATACAAAAACCAGTTATTAGGCGACAAAGGCAAAAAGAAATTCCCTGCCTCGGGCGATAAATCGGAGAACTTGGGCAACAAAGATTACTGGATCGTGAAGCTAAAAGACAAGCAAAAGAAAGAAGAAGCGCGCAAGAGTTTAGAGGCGTTTCCGAACCCAACAACCGATCAAACCAACATTGTTGTGGGCTTTCCGTACGAAAAAGGCACACTAAGTGTCTTCGACATCAACGGTCGCTTACTCGATACGGTTACCGTTTCCGAACAAACCATACCCGTATCCCTTGGCAATTACCCCGCTGGCATTTATGTGGTAGAAGTGGTGACAAATAAGGGGAAAGCGAGTGTGAAAATAATTTTGAATTAAGAAAGTACTGAAATATGAAATTAACAAATATACTTTTATTCTTTACGGCCTTTATAGGATTTGCACAGCCCAGCGCTAACAGCAGCAATGAAAGAACTGATGCCATTATACCGCCTTCTCCATCGGTAAGTGCATTAATGAAATACGAAGAAATACCAGTTTCAAATTACACAGGCGTTCCATCTATTGAAGTACCAATATTTAATCACCAAGATGCTACCTCCAATTTTAGCTTTCCTATTTCATTAAGTTATCATATTGGAAACATTAAACAAAGTGACGTAGCAACAGAAGTGGGGCTAGGCTGGAGTTTAAAGGCAGGAGGCTGCGTTTCACGAGTCGTACAAGATTTACCGGATGAAGTTATTACTGTTACACAAAGATTCGGCATATATCGGCAAAATATTCAGTCTCCGTCTATAAATTATTATTCCTTGGAGAATTTTCTTACTTCAAATTTGCCTTTTTCTAATTTAAACGCCTTTTTATTTACGCCAAACGAAACAACTCCTGAAAACGTTAAAGAGTTTTTTTGGGAAACTACTGCAAAAGGAAAATACGATACGAAACACGACCTCTGGCAGTTTAATTTCGGAAATTATACAGGAAGGTTCATTATTAAAAAAAATGTTCAGGGTGCTCTTGAGGTAGTTCTACTAGAACATACAAACCTAAAAATTATAAACCACTACAGCGG
>JAIXTU010000185.1 GCA_027483785.1 Flavobacterium sp. | reverse complement strand
CGAAGCCAAAACCAAATCCCAATCGCCAAAAATGCGGTACATATTACTCATGTACTGTGCTGCTGCGTCACTGGCTTTTAATGGGTCACTACGCTCATCTACGTAAGAATCGATGTGCAAATTGTATTGTTTCCCGGTTTGATACATAAACTGCCACAAACCTGTTGCACCCACGCGCGAAACAGCTTTTGGGTTTAATGCCGATTCAACAACGGCCAAATATTTTATTTCTAACGGTACATTTTTCCGCGCAAGCGCCTCTTCAAATAAAGGGAAATAATATTCAGAAACGGCCATCAAGCGCTCAAATGCACGCTTGCGGTTTTTCAACCACGATTTAATTAAATTTTCTAAACCCGGATTGTATTCAATATTAAAAGGCGATTTTGCATCGAGCTCCTTCAATCGTTTCTTTAACAATTCAGTCGATAAGTTGTATTCAACCTTTTCGTCTAAGTCGATGTTTTTAATATCAGCCGATAAATCCGCATATAAATCAAGACTCGTGAGTTCTTTCAACCAAAGGCTGTCTACGCACGAAGCCATTTTGTCGGTTACAAAAGTTTTTTTAATGCTATCTAAGAACTGAGCCGCTGTTTGTTTCGAGGGAGTTGAACCGCTAACCGCTACGTCCTGCGCCAAAACAACCGGCGCCGCAAACAAGCTGAATAAAGCAGTAACAACTATTTTTTGTATTCTCATAATGTTTGTTTCTGAGGTTCTTTTGTCTTGCCAAAAACTATACCAATCTCCAATCATGGGCTGCTGTGGCTAAAGAAAATACGTAGCCACTATCGACAAAAAACTTCAATTTATGCAAAATTAGCAATTAGAAATTTATTTTACCTAGTTTACAAACCACTTTTAACCTTTTTTATTGTTAATTAAGCAAAAAAAAGCGGCAGCTGCACTAAACAACTACCGCTAGAGTTCGCTGATTATTTTAAACTTATTCTAAAATAGCATCGATTCCCGGTAAGCTTTTTCCTTCCAACATTTCCAACATGGCGCCACCGCCTGTCGATACATAACTCATCTTTTCTTCTAGTCCAAATTGCTTCACTGCCGCAACCGAATCGCCGCCGCCAACCAACGAAAATGTTCCGTTTGCTGTAGCTTGCGCAATGAAATTCCCCAAAGTAATGGTTCCGTTGGCAAAGTTCGAAAACTCGAAAACGCCTAGTGGTCCGTTCCATAAAATGGTTTTCGATTTCAATACCAAAGCACCAAATTGTTCCAAAGTTTTTGGTCCGGCGTCTAAACCTTGCCAACCGTCGGGAATGGCACGTACATCGCAAATTTGTGTTTGTGCCTCATTCGAAAACGAGTTTGCAGCCACTACATCAACCGGAATGTGAATGTTAACTCCTTTTGCTTTGGCCTTTTCCAAAATCTCGAGAGCTAAGTCCAGTTTGTCGTCTTCGCAAATCGAGTCGCCAATTTCGCCACCCAAGGCTTTAATGAATGTGAATGTCATTCCGCCGCCCAAAATCATATCGTCAACCTTGTCAAGTATATTTTCGATAACGGTAATTTTCGACGAAACCTTACTTCCTCCTAAAATAGCCAAAACGGGTTTCTCGGCTGCTTTCAATACTTTATTTAAACTTTCAATTTCTTTTGCCAACAAAGCTCCAAAGCATTTTTTCTCTGGGAAAAATTGTGCAATAACGGTTGTCGAGGCGTGTGCACGATGCGCCGTTCCAAAAGCGTCGTTCACGTAAATGCTTCCCAATGCAGCTAATTCTTTCGAAAAGGCAATATCGCCGGCTTCCTCTTCTTTGTAGAAACGCAAATTTTCCAAGAGCAAAACTTTACCTGCTTTCAAATTTGCAGCGGCTTGTTGCGCTACGTCGCCGCGGCAATCGCTCGCAAAATGTACCGGAACGCCTAGAATCTCCGAAGTTTTAGCAACAATATGTCTTAATGAAAATTGATCGTCGATGCCTTTTGGTCGGCCGAGATGCGACATTAAAATCACGCTTCCGCCGTCGGCTAAAATTTTATCTATGGTGGGTTTTGCAGCTTCTATGCGCGTGGCGTCGGTTACGTGGAAATTCGCGTCGAGTGGCACATTAAAATCCACACGAATCAGTGCCTTTTCGTTGGCGAAATTAAAATCAAAAATCGTTTTCATCTATTTGCTGTTTGGTTTCAAAGATATAAACTCAGCGAATAAATACCTTATCGAGGTTGTTTTTTGATATTATTTAATCGTGAATTTTATTTTTAGGCTGTGCCCCTCCGCCCCAGCTGTCCCCACCGTCGGGTCGCGTCGTCCGCTGTATCTCCCAAAAAACGCAAGCGATTTTTTGGCAGGATGCCGCTTCCACCGCTCACAGGGGCAATCGTAACAAAAAAAGCCGTTCCACAAATTGCGAAACGGCTTTGAAGTAATATGCAAAAAAACTATTCTTTAATCAGTTTCTTCCAAGCTTTTCCGCTGGTTCCCGAAACTTCTAATAAATAAATTCCTGTTGCTAAATCGTCGATTTGAACACGCTCTTCTATGCTGCCGTTTTCAAAACGAAGTGTTTTTACCAATTTTCCAGTTTGTGAGTAAATGGTAATCGAATTAAACTCCGAACGTGCCGAAACATTAAAAAAGTTCTGCGCTGGGTTTGGGTATAATTCAACAGTATTTAAGTTAATGTCGTCAGTATTCAAACTTTGGAACGCTGCGGTTGCATAACCCACGTTGTTAGTTCCGCCGTGAGCGCCAACTGTAAAAGTAGCACCACCTGGTCTAACACCAGCGATACTAATAGAGTTCGTGCTCGCATAAGGCATTTGGAAATCATTTGCATCTGTTGTGGTTAGTGCTCTTGTTAATGTAAGGGTACGAACAGTGCCGCTAACTGTATTTGAAACTGTAGTCCAGTTTTGTGCTGTATCATTCGGTGGTACGCCAAGTCCAGCGAAATTTCGATCGCTTAAATTAGGGTTTGTCGAGGTAGTAAAAACCACAACATCGCCGTCGGCCATTCCAAATCCAGCTTCAACTCCAATACCTAATCCAAACCAACGGTCAGATGGCCCAGTTAACACCAACGTAACTTGCGAGGTGCCGTTATCTAAAGTAAAGTTTGCTGTAATCGGAATCGGGTTGTCTGAAAGTGTCATGACGCCCGTCGATTTCTGTTGCGCGAACCCGAAGCTGCCAAGCAGTGTAATAAATAGTAAAGTAGTTTTTTGCATAGAGTTTTATTTTAGAAGTTTAATTAAGTTTTCGTTTCCAGATTCGGTGGCGTATTCAAAAGCGGTTTTACCTGCTTTGTCTTTACTATCTTTTTTTGCACCCGACTTGAGCAACAGCGCCACCGTTTCTGCTTGTTGAAATTGCACCGCAAGCATTAGTGGTGTTACGCCTTTATCGTCGGCAGCATTAATATCAGCTTTCGCTGCAATGAGTTTTTCTAAAACAGCCGTGTTTTTCTTCACTATTGCTGCCATTACAATGGTTCCAAAACCGGTAGTCAGGTTTATGTTTGCGCCGTTGTCAATTAAATAACTCGCTACTTCGTTGTTTCCGCGATACGTAGCCAAAAGGAGTGGTGTATATCCTTGCGGACTCACAGCATTGATCAACGACTTATCTTTGGCTAACAGTGTTTTAAGTGTTTCGACTGTGCCCGAACGAGCCACATCGAAAATATCGGGCGTTGTTTGTGCCTGCAACAGCTGCGACGATAAAAAGAAAAAACAAGCGAATAAAAGAGTTCTCATAGAAACACGATGTTATAAAGCGAATAAGGTTGCGTGCCGTTTTTCAGAAAAAACTATTTCTTAACCGAGTCGCGCTTTCTTAATTCAGTACGTATTATTTGGGTAGTTGGTTTTAAATTTTCTTTCGATTCCAAACGATTAATCAACATTTTTGCTGCTGCTTCGCCAATTTCAGGTCCGTGTTGCGAGATAGTCGATAAACTTGGCGTCAATCTTCTAGACCAAATACCGTCGGCAAAACCAATTACAGATAATTCTTCCGGTATTTTGTAGCCTTTTTTGAGTGCCATTTTCATCACCGAAGTTGAAGTCGGTTCGTCGAGTGCGAAAAAAGCATCGGGTTTTTCTGCAAATAATTTTTCTAATCTCGAATCCAAAGATTCTTCCTCGTCAGTCAGCAACATTAATTTTTCGTCGATTGGCAGGCTTGCTTTTTCGAGTGCGGCTTTGTAACCTTTTACGCGCAGTTTACCAACGTTTAAGTTATCGATTACCGAAGCAATTGCAATTCGTTTACATCCGGTTTGGATTAAGTACTCAATGGCATTAACCGACGCTTCGAAATCATCTACAACCACTTTATCGCAGGCAATTTCCTCTGCAGTTCGATCAAACATTACGATTGGTGTTCCACTTGCAATGATTTCCGCAAAATGACTGTATTCTTCTTCTTTTTGTGCTTCTTCGCTTACCGAAAGGATAAATCCGTCGATGGTACCGTTGCTCAAAACATCTAAGGCGTGAATCTCTTTTTGTATCGATTCGTTCGAAATACACGTGATTATATTGTAGCCTTTCTCGTCGGCAACTTTTTCAATACCAGAAAACACTTTAGCGAAAAACGGATTGAGAATATTGGGTATGATAACGCCAATGGTTCGGGTTGACCTGTTTTTTAAATTGAGTCCAATAATATTTGGCTTATAATTTTTAAGCTTAGCAAATTCTTGGATTTTGATTTTCGTAGGTTCGCTAATTTCTGGGCTATTGTTTAATGCCTTGGAAACAGTGGATACGGAAACGCCTAAATCTTTGGCAATTTGTTTGAGTGTAGCTTTAGATTTCATCGATAAAAGATTGTCGACGAATATAATGAAAAATCTCGCTTTTAAGAAATGTTTGCGCTAGGCTGCAAAAACAATCCAAATCGGTGTTTTTTAGGGTTTGGTAGTCGTAAAATCTTATGGAAACGTTTCTTTACTATTTGAGTTTGTTGTTATTAAAAAGATAGTCGGCAGTTTGATACCAAGCAATGGCTTCGCGTTCTAGTTTTAGATTTTTTGCTGCTTTACTTAGCGTATTTTTGTTGTTATCCCATTTGTAGTGATTTACTGATTTTTGGTCGCTAAGGATAACCACGGCGTCTTTTTTAATGTAACCCAATTTGCGATACGTTGCCACTAAAGCCCGTTCGTGGTAAAGCGGATTTAAAATATCTTCGCCAAAAAAGTCGGATTCATAGTTCCAGTTTAATGCACCAAAAAGCGTTGGCATTAAATCGATTTGCGAGCATTGCTTGTCAATTTTTACTTTTTCTAGTTTCTCAATTCCGATTATAAATGCGGGAATTTTATAATTAACTATGTCTATTTCGTCTTTTCCGGCGCTAGACGCACAATGGTCGGCAACAATTACAAATACCGTATTTTTAAACCAAGGTTTCTTTTTTGCGGCTTCAAAAAGTTTTCCGAGCGCATAGTCGGTATATTTTACCGCGCCATTTCTTCCTGAACCTGATGGAATGTCGATTTTTCCTTCCGGATACGTGTACGGACGGTGGTTTGAGGTTGTCATGATGAAATTAAAGAACGGTTTTCCGGTCGCGTATTGCTTGTCGGCTTGTTCGAGCATCACGTTATAAATGTCTTCGTCGCAAATTCCCCAAGCGTTTTCAAAAGTTACTTGACTGTCTGAAATCATTGTGCGTGTTGTTTTAATGTCGTCAGACAGAATAGATCCACGTCCGCGGTCGAAGATGTTAAATCCGTTACTCCCAAAATAGGCGTCCATGTTATCGAAATAGCCATCGCCGCCATAAAAAAAGTTGCAGCTGTATCCTTTGGATTTGAATACATTCGACACGGTGTACAAGCCCGCATTTTTTGGTCGTTTCACAATACTTTGTCCGGGTGTAGGCGAAATGCATAGCGTTACGGCTTCCATTCCACGTACGGTTCGTGTTCCGGTTGCAAACATATCGGTGAAACGGCAAGCTTTCGTAGCTAGTTTGTCTAGATTTGGCGTCAGGTTTTCGGTGTTTCCGTAGCTGCCCAAAAATTTTGCCGATAAGCTCTCGACCAATATGAATACCACGTTAGGTCGGTCGGTACTCGGATTTTCTGGATTCACACTTCTGTGAATACTAAAGGCGTTCGTTTGGAATTTGCTATTGCCTTGCTGTAGTTCGTTTCTTACTAATTCGAATGCTTCTTTTTCGGGTATGGTCAAATAAAATTCGTTGTATTTCATTTGGTTGTTGCGAAAGGCAGCGAAAAAGGAATAGATGCCGTTTTTAGACAATTCGTTGTTATAGCGGTTGGTAGACCATTCGGCGGCGGTGTTTTCCAGAAAAAATGTTGCTGTAATTACGGGCGTTAACAAAGCGGCCAAAACTAAAATGCGTGCACGTATCGAAACTTTTGAGTTGAAAGTAGTTTGAAAACCGCGTTTCTTTTGGATAAAGTAGAATCCTAAGAGCGCAAGCGCAACTACGATGGCAAATAACAGCGGTAGCGGATAGGATTCGGCAATATTAGAAACCACTTCATAGGTGTAAATCAAATAGTCTACTGCAATAAAGTTAAAGCGCGATTTAAATTCTTCCCAAAAGGTAAACTCGGCTAATGCCGAAAATGAAAGCAGGAAAAGTGTGAGAAACGTGAAAAGGTAAGTGAGAATTTTATCGAGTTTACTTCCGATTAGTGGGTTAGGAAGTACCGAAATATATAAAATTGCGGGGATGCTGATGGTACAAGCGGTAATAAAATCGAAGAGAAAACCGAAAAAGAAAGTTTTAAGAATAGCACTAAAGGAATTTTCTGTTTCGGAACCCGCCCAGATGTATAGGGCTAAACGAGTAGTAAACGAGCAGCAAAGATAGGCGAGTGCCAGCAGCCAAACGGCACGGTAGCGGCCCCCGAAAGCGGTGATTTTTTGCATGTAAAGAACAAATAGTTGGTTAATAGCGAGTTCAAAATTCACAAATTGATTTGAATTGTGGAGCAAATGGGTGTCGATTTAACGCGACAAAACGCAATTTAGAACGTTTCTTTGTACACGGATTTTGGGTTTTGGTGCCCGTGTGAGCGACCGCAGTGGAAATGAGGTGCTGTTGAGGCGTGGCGTTTACGGAGGCAAATAGCGACAGCGAGAGCCCATTTGACCAGATAAAACGCCCGATGAAACCAGCCGAATTGCAGCGTAGGGCGCGACGCCGCAGTTGATTTTTTCGATAAAGCACCACCGTTTGCGGCGGCACACCCAAAAATACGATAACGAACAAAACTTTTGCATTTGTATGTCGGCAAATAATTTGTACTTTTGCACCCCAATCCCGAAAAACGGGTGCGGACGGAATGTTTAATTTAAATTAATTATTGTGAACACATTAAGTTACAGAACTGTGTCTGCAAACAAAGCCACTGTGAGCAAAGAGTGGGTTGTTGTAGATGCTGAGGGGCATAACTTGGGTCGTTTAGCGTCGAAGGTTGCTATGATTCTTCGCGGTAAATACAAGCCAAGTTTTACGCCACACGTTGACTGTGGGGATAACGTAATTGTTATCAACGCAGAGAAAATCAACCTTACTGGAACCAAGCTCGACGACAAAATTTACATGCGTCATACGGGTTACCCAGGAGGTCAAAGAACTCTTACTGCTAAAGTTTTACAGGCGAAAAATCCTGCTGCTTTAGTTGAGAAAGCTGTTAAAGGGATGTTGCCTAAGAACAAATTAGGAGCTGAACTTTTCAGAAACCTTACTGTAGTTGTTGGTAGCGAGCACAAACACAGCGCTCAGCAACCTAAAACCGTTAACCTAAACGATCTTAAATAATGGCAGTTATCCACAAAATTGGCAGACGTAAAACTGCAGTTGCCCGTGTTTACGTTTCGGAAGGAAACGGAACCATTACTGTAAACAAAAAAGAATTTACAACGTATTTTCCAACAGCTACTTTGCAATACAAAGTGTTACAGCCGTTGACTATGACAGAAAACGCATCGAACTACAACGTGAAAGTAAACGTTTACGGTGGTGGTGTTACAGGTCAGGCTGAGGCAGTACGTATGGCTATTGCTCGTGCAATGTGCGAAGTAGGAGAAGGAAATCGTGCAATCTTGAAACCAGAAGGTTTACTTACCCGCGACCCGAGAATGGTGGAGCGTAAGAAATTCGGTCAGAAGAAAGCTCGTAAGAGATTCCAGTTCTCTAAACGTTAATATTATTCAATTATTAAAAATCAAGTTGTTGTTGCACTTCTCTGAAAAGAGAGATTAGTTTAGCATCTAAATGAAGCCTAGGGGAGTAGAAGTTAGTTCCGATAGTTATCGGGATAGAAACAAAATCTCGAAATCTTGAAATCTCAAAATTTCGCAATCTCAAAAAGGACCATTGCTAATTCAACAGAACGTAAACTATTTCAAAAATGGCAAACAAAGTAGAAGTTAAAGAGTTACTGGAAGCCGGTGTTCACTTCGGACACATGACCAGAAAGTGGGATCCAAATATGGCTCCTTACATTTATATGGAGCGTAATGGTATCCACATTATCAATCTATATAAAACTGCTGCAAAAATCGAAGAAGCTAATGAAGCTTTGAAGAAAATCGCAGCATCAGGCCGCAAAATTTTATTTGTAGCGACCAAAAAGCAAGCGAAAGATATCGTTGCAGAAAAAGCGTTGGCAGCAAACATGCCGTACATCACTGAAAGATGGCCGGGTGGTATGTTGACCAACTTTGTAACAATTCGCAAAGCGGTTAAAAAAATGTCGTCTATCGACAGAATGAAGAAAGACGGTACTTTTAACACGCTTTCGAAAAAAGAAAAATTGCAAATTGATCGTCTTAGAGCGAAGCTTGAAAAGAACTTAGGATCTATTGCCGACATGTCGCGTCTACCAGCAGCTTTGTTTGTAGTTGACATTAAGGCTGAGCATATCGCAATAAAAGAAGCACAAAAATTAAACATTCCGGTTTTCGCAATGGTAGATACGAATTCGGATCCGCGTGAAGTGGATTACGTAATTCCTGCCAACGACGATGCTTCTAAATCGATTGAAAAAATCCTTTCATTAGTTACCGCAGCTATCATCGACGGTTTATCAAACCGCAATGCAGATGCTCCTGCAGATGATGCTGAGGGAATGGAAGCAGCTGTTGAGGCTGAAGTTGCAGAAGTTGCAGCGGTTGCAGATGCTCCAGTAGCAGAAGTAACAGTTGATGAAACGCCTGCTACTGAAGAACCAAGCAGCGAAGCATAAATTTCTAGAAATTCCGATTTTGTTCTGCGTTTCGCTCCAGGCTCAGATTTAACGATTTGATAAAGCCCATAAAAACGATAACGCCAAACAAGGTCGGAATTTTGCACATTTAATTCATAAACTTAAAACTTTAAAAATATCATGGCAACAATTACTGCTGCAGATGTAAATAAATTAAGAACCCTTACCGGTGCCGGTATGATGGATTGTAAAAAAGCGCTTGTTGAAGCGGATGGCGATTTCGACTTGGCTATTGAAAACCTTCGTAAGAAAGGTCAGAAAGTAGCTGCGAATCGTTCAGATCGCGAATCAACTGAAGGTGCTGCAATCGCTGCTGTAAACGCTGATAAGACTGAAGGTGTTGTTATTACCTTGAACTGTGAAACAGATTTCGTAGGTAAAAACGAAGGTTTCGTAAAATTAGCTACTGATTTAGCTACTTTGGCACTTCAATTCGATTCAAAAGAGGCTTTCTTAGCAGCTGATTTCAACGGAATTACGGTTTCTGAAAAATTAATCGAACAAACAGGTGTTATCGGTGAGAAAATCGAAATCGGTACATTCGAGAAATTAAGCGGTGCTTTCGTAGGAAGCTACATCCACGCAGGTAACAAAATTGCAACCATCGTTTCGCTTTCTGCAAACGTAGAAGGAGCTGAAGAAGCGGCTCGTAACGTAGCGATGCAAGCTGCTGCGATGAACCCAATTGCTTTAGATGAGGCTGGTGTTGACCAAGAAACCATCGATAAAGAAATTG
>JAIXTU010000078.1 GCA_027483785.1 Flavobacterium sp. | reverse complement strand
ACGAAGAAACAGGTAACCCGAAATTTTCTTGCATATTCTATATCCAAGGGACAATGACAGGTAGACAATTTACGGTTGACACCTATTATCCAAATGACACAAGTGACATTATAAAAGGGAACATTCAGATAATTAACGACAAGACAGCAAGCTTAAAATTACCTGTAGAACATGGAGGGTGTTGGAATGTTCAACATTTTGCTGACGACCAAGTGAAATTTAGTTTAGAAAAGCATAGTGCTTGGACTCAAATAAGGTTTATAGCCAGTGACAAAACATATTTTTACTCGGACAAGTCAATTGATAAAAAACTAAAATCATACATAGTTAAAAACGACTTTGTATGTATTGACAAAATAGAGGACGAATGGGCGTTCTGCACATATTTCGGCAAGACAATAACGAAGGGTTGGGTAAGGACAGCAGACTTGAATAAAATATGAAGATAAAAACAGCACATAACAGCACATTTGCAAAAGGCGGGGTTACGTGTCCCAAAGACAGTTTTGTGGTTAATCAAACATTAGCTTTTCAAATTAAGTTTTGTGGTAAAAGTCCCGACCTTCGGGTAGCTGCAAAACTTCAGCTGTTATTTTAAAAGTCGACCGTAACAAAATGAATAGACACGAATATTTCAAACTTTTTCACGACATAAATACGGCAGATTATGACTTGCTGACCAAAAACTTGAAGTCAAAATCTTTCAAGAAAGGAGATTTTATAACAGTTCCAGGACAAATTCAACGAGAACTATACTTTGTAAAAAGCGGTGTTCAGATGTCATATTTTGAAGCTGAAAATAAAACTCACGTTATTGCATTTACGTATCCGCCAAATTTGTGTGCTATTCCTGAATCATTTTCGTTTCAAATTCCTTCCAAATATTTTTTGACTTGCCTGACGGACAGCGAATTTGAATACATCTTATTTGACGATTTGCAATTACTCTTTGATAAATCACAAGCAATAGAAAGACTTTTTAGAAGAATGACGGAAGCGGTTTTGGCAGGAATGATTAACCGACATATTGAACTGCACAGTATGAGGATAGAAGAACGTTACAAAACATTTTGCCAACGTAGCCCTCATTTACTTCAACTTGTGCCACACAAACATATTGCTTCTTACTTAGGTGTTGACCGAACAAATTTCAGTAAACTATTTAATAAAGTCAAGTTTTAACGTTGGTTTAGACCAACTTTTGTTTTCTTCATGATATCGAACTTTGCCATAGTTTTTCACAATAACTATATTTTTTATGGCAAATCATTGGCTTGACAAATCAGAGTACCCGTTTAAATCAAATTATTTTGACATCAACGGCAATAAGCTACATTACATAAACGAAGGAAAAGGCGAAACACTTCTATTTGTTCACGGCACACCTTCATGGAGCTTTGATTATCGAAACATCATCAAAAAACTAAAGGAATATTATAGATGTATTGCTATTGACCACATAGGCTTTGGACTTTCTGACAAACCCGAACATTATGATTACTCAACTCAAAATCATAGTAAGACACTTGCAAAATTTCTACTTGAAAAGCAATTAAAGGACATTACACTTGTTGTTCACGATTTTGGCGGACCAATTGGGTTAAATTTTGCCATACAACACCCTGAAAAAATTAAAAACTTGGTAATCCTTAATTCGTGGCTTTGGACTAGTGAAAATGACCCTGACTACATTAAACTTAAAAAGGTATTGAAAAGCCCATTGCTTCCTTTTCTCTATCGTTATTTAAACTTTTCACCAAGATTTATTTTACCGCAGTCTTTTGGGGACAAAAAGCTAAGTAAATATTTATTAAAACAATATACCAAACCATTTGCCGACAAAACACAAAGAAACGGAACATTATCATTTGCAAGATCGTTACTTTATGACCAGAAATGGTTTGAAGAACTTTGGAACAAACGAAATTCAATTTCAGACAAACCGACATTATTCATTTGGGGAATGAAGGATTCTGTAATTAAACCTCATAACCTTGAAAAGTTTCAAAGTGGTTTTACAAACTTTAAGACTGTTAAACTTGAAACAAGTGGACATTTTCCCCAAGAAGAGCAACCTGAAAAAGTTATAAATGCGATCTTTGGCTTTTTGAGGGAAAAGAAAACCCGATAGAGCAGATTTACAATCCGTGCTCTCAACGCCTTCCCCGATTCCGATCCGTCCACAAATCAAACCAACCACCCTCTTGGCTTCTTTTCGTCGCCACAGCTTTCGACAAAATAGCCTATTTGGGCTTTGCGCGCTTTCCGTTGCGCCCGGGGCTACGAGAAACGTTACTAACCTTCGCTTGGAATGTGTATATTCGTGGGAGAGAATAGTCGAAACGAGATTTTGACTTAACATAGTAAGTATACAATGGTTTGTCGGCTAAATGGCGGTAAACGAATATGTTGATGTTCTCGAAAAGTATTACAAAGGCAAAGAAATTATAATTTCATTTAAAGAACAGATCATTAAAACGGAGCTGGCGGTATTAGTAAACAACACGAGAGAAAATGAACTTGCAAATAATTAAAACCGAATTACTCCAAGACTTTCTAAAAGCCATTCCCAAAGATTTGCAACAGAAATTTGACAACTTGACAGACGCTGAAATTTCAACGGAAAGCTTCAGTTTTTATACTTCTGTGGCATCGGTTTTTTCAAGTAAAATAGAAGGTGAAAACATTGAATTGGATAGTTAAAAAAAAAAAAAAAAATTTGGTATTGAGTTCTTGCCCGACTACACCAAAAAAATAGACGACTTGTACAGCGCTTACACTTTCGCAAAAATGAACGAACTGAATAAAGCGAATATCGGCGAAGCGCACAAACTTTTGAGCCAGCATCTTGTAGCCAAACACCAACAAGGTAAATTGCGAATACAGCATATGTACGTAAGCACACCCGATGGCAAAATTGAGTACGTGGCCGCATCGCCATTTGATTTGGAAAAGGAAATGGAAAAATTATATACGGATATGGCTTTCCTTTTAAAACAAGAACTCACATTAGCAGAAGTATTTTTTTATGCAGCGATGATTCATTTAGTTTTTGTGAAAATTCACCCGTGGAATGACGGCAACGGAAGAAGTGGTCGTTTGTTAGAAAAATGGTTTTTAGGTCAAAAACTTGGCGAAAAAGCCTGGTTTGTTGCGAGCGAGCAACATTATTACGAGCAGCACCAAACGTATTACAACAACCTACGACTTTTAGGTTTAGAATACGAACAGTTAAACTACTCAAAAGCACTTCCTTTTTTACTAATGTTGCCTAACAGTTTAAAATAAATACAACGGTAGAAAAAGATTTTATAAAACTCGATAGCTCGCATTTACTTCGTCTGTTCGGCTTGAGCCTCGGGTGCAATTCGTGCTCTGCTGCGCAATCGTTCCCCATTTTACGCCCGTTCTTCACGTACACTCATTTCCCAATAATCACAAATGTTCTTGCGCACTTTCCGCCGCTGAGCTAAGGGCTTGCTTTTTTGTTTACCGTAGAGGTAGAAAGTTGCGAAAAATCCTACTAACGTTTGGTGGGAAAAGTGTATAATCGTAAGAGGCAAACGGCGAAACGAGTATTCACTTTAATATTTTCAAAATACGCAAAACTTTTTCAGTTCAAAACACTGTGAATCATTGGTTTATTTTTTTAGGAATTTAAGCAGGTGCGGGAGTTTTGGTAATTGTTGAGTTGGCGGTAAGGGTTCCCCTAATTTCAAATCAAAAATTCAAGATCGTTGCAATATTTGTTCAAAGCATATTTTAGTCTTTTGCGATCAATATTTTGATTTTTTAGCATTTTTGGTGATTTTGCAATCAACGGCACATCTCTGCAAATGAAACAGATTGTTTACATTTGTGTTGATGTCAAACGAACTTAAGACAAAACTATATGATGTCCTTTCAGGAAAGAGCGAAGTTAGGAATGGAGAAGCTATCCAAGCAATCGCCAATTACCTTAGAAAAAGCCAAGAAACAAGCACAGCTATTAAAGGAACAAAGCTCTTCAAAGAACAAGAAAAGCAGAAATTAGAACGCTACATTAATCTCAATGATCTTTGGATTGAAGATATAGATTTCACAAAGTATGTTAGCGAAGGAGCAGAACAGAAAGTTTATTTAAAAGATTCTATTTCTGTGTTAAAACTCAATGACTCCATTTATTATGAATGCTGGTTAGATTATTTCTACAACTTACTTCTACATAATTTCTTTTTTGAAGACACAGCATACAAATTAATCGGATTCACAAAAGAAAAGAATCAATTATTTGCAGTTGTAGAACAAAACTTCGTTGAAATAACTCAGGCAACGGATTTAAAACTTGTGAAAGAATTTCTGCTTGCCAATGGTTTTGAAACAATCAAAAACAACGACTATGTTAATAACGTGAGTTCGACATAAAAATCTTTGTTAGATCGCTTGAAATGGAAACTTTCGATTTACTACTAGTAATTTTGCCGCACCATTATTTATAGCTAATCATTTAAACAGTCGCTTACGTCGTTGTATTTTTTTGAGATACCTCGGTATCCCAAAGAAAATACGCCTTGTAATCAACTATTT
>JAIXTU010000080.1 GCA_027483785.1 Flavobacterium sp. | reverse complement strand
GGCTCACATTAATTTTATGGGGAGAATGCTTAGTTTCGTATAAAAAAAGTTGTGGATTTTTCGATATTGAGTTCATTTTTACCATTTGGTTTATTGGCGCATTTTGATGTTGTAGATTTCAAAGAGCTCGGTGATTTAGGTACAAAGAAAGATTGTTTTGTGATTTATTTAGATGAAAAAAACTCTTTACCTAAAGGCTATTCTCGGGATGATTTTGAATCAAAAGGTTTTTATGATCCAGTCACTGTTCAAGATTTTCCCATTCGGGGAAAAGCGGCTTATTTGTGTATTCGTAGGCGTCGTTGGCGCAATAAGATTGATAGAACAATGGAGATTAAAAATGATTATTCGTTTATAGCAGAAGGTTCAAAATTAACAGTTGAGCTTTCTGATTTTTTAAAAGATACAGGTCGAGACCCGAGAAGATACGATAAGTAATATTGCTAGTTACTACGGCGTTAAGGCGGATTTGCTGCGCCGTCATTACAAGAAAGTGGTAAGTGGTTTTAAAGAATGGAGCCAGTTAAGCCATGCTGAGGATTATTTAATTTATCCAGAAAATATTGGTTCCTATTTAAGTATCGACGAAGTTAGTTTGTCAAAAGGAGAGCTTTATACCTTTGTGACCAACAAGGAAGGTTGCGCTAAAAAGCGAACTTTAGTTGCCTGCATTAAGGGAACCAAGAGTAAAGAACTAATTGAAATACTGCACAAAATACCATTAGCTAAACGGAAATTAGTAAAAGAAATAACCCTTGATATGGCAAGTACCATGCAACTAGCCGCTAAAATGGCCTTTCCAGAGAGCCGGCTAGTTACCGATCGGTTTCATGTGGTCAAGTTAGTTGTTGAGGCCTTACAACACCAAAGAATCAAACTCAGATGGGAGGCTATTGAAAAAGAGAATCAAGCCATAAAGCTGGCAAAAGAGCAAGGCAAAAAATATACAGCTACTTTGTTAGAAAACGGCGATACGCCCAAGCAATTGCTCGCTAGAAGTCGGTACGTCATAACTAAAACACCAAACTTATGGACAGCGGATCAAAAGTGTAGAGCTGAAATACTATTCAAGCACTATCCTGAATTGCATTTGGCCTATAAGCACACCATGGAATTCCGAGCTATTTACGAACAAAATCAAAAAGAAAGGGCTCGAATGCAGTTCCTAAACTGGATTGAAAAAACAAAAACCTTGAAATTAGAAAACTTCAATACCGCAGCAAAAAGCATAAAATACCACTTGGAAACTATTCTGAACTTCTTTACAAACAGACACACAAACGCGAATGCAGAATCATTCAATTCCAAAATAAAGCTATTTAGAGCTAACCTAAGAGGTGTAATAGATGTGAAATTCTTCCTCTTTAGAATGGAAAAACTTTTTGCTTAGTCCCCAATTTTTTAACGTGACCCCAAAAAAGATACAGTGGAGCACGCGACGGCGCCACTACTACGCGGCGAAGCCACCACTGCGCCGGCACACCCAAATAATTCAACTAGTTACATTTCAGCATTTTACAGTACTGAAATATTTTTAGAGTTGATTTTTGAACAGTGTTCAAAAAATAAATACCTTTGGCGCATGAACAGCGTTACACGTCGAGCAAAAGAAAAAGAAGCTTTAAAAGCACTTATACTTAAAGGTGCTAAGAAACTCTTTTTGGAAAAAGGCATCGAGCAAACAACGCTGCGAAATATTGCTGATGAAATAGATTACAGTGTTGGCACCATCTACGTGTATTTTAAAGACAAGAACGAAATTTTACACGCGCTACACAGTATTGGATTTCAAGAACTTGGATCGCATTTCACGCCGCTATTTAGCATTGCCGATCCGATGGAACGCCTTAAAAAAATGGGCATGCTTTACATCAAATTTGCAATTGAAAATAGCGAAATGTACGACCTCATGTTCAACGTAAAGGCACCAATCGAAAGTTTGGAAGATTGTGTTGAAAAAACCGACTGGGACGAAGGCGCAAACACCTTTGGTGCACTGAAACAAACCGTTGCACAATGCATGGAACAAGGATACTTTGCTAAACATCAACTCGAACCGTTATCGTTTATGATTTGGAGCACCGTGCACGGGATGTGCTGCCTTAAAATTCGCAACCGAATAAGCGGAGTAAAATTCCAAAATCCAGATACCATCCTCTACGACGGATACAACGAAATAATCAAAATGCTGGAGCAATCCTGATTTTTTTTGACTTAGAAAATGAACATAGTTCAAAATTTAAACAACGTTAAAATGAAAGAAACCATCTTAATCACAGGCGCTTCCTCAGGAATTGGATTTGAAATGGCGCAGCTTCTTGCACCGAATTATCATTTAATTCTGCTAGCGCGTAACAAACACAAACTCGAAAAAGCGGCGGCGTTTATTCGTCCGATTCATCCAAACTCAAAAATTCAAACCTACGTTTGCGACTTAGCGGTTCGAGCAGATATTGAAAACTTATACGATTCACTAAAAGAGCAACGAATAAGTGTTGACATGCTCGTAAATAACGCTGGACTTGGCGTTTATGGGAACTTTACCGAAACAAATCTTGACGCCGAATGGCAGATGATTCAAGTGAACGTTTCTGGCTTGTATTTGTTAACCAAGCTGTTTGCTCGAGATATGGCAATTCGAAAAAAAGGGAAAATCCTAAACATTGCCTCGCTGTTGGCCTTTTTACCATTTCCGTACTTTTCGG
>JAIXTU010000083.1 GCA_027483785.1 Flavobacterium sp. | reverse complement strand
TGTGTTTGGCTTTATCGTCGCTCATTTCTTCCCTCAGGAAGTCGAATAACACTTTACGGTTATCCGGATTCGACATATCGATGAAGTCGACCACAATAATGCCTCCCATGTCGCGCAGTCGCAATTGTCGTGCGATTTCTGCTGCTGCGATGAGGTTTACTTCCAAGGCGGTTTCTTCTTGGTTGTTGGCTTTGTTGCTGCGGTTTCCGCTGTTAACGTCGATAACGTGTAAAGCTTCGGTATGCTCGATAATCAAATAAGCACCTTTGCTCATCGAGACGGTTTTTCCGAAAGAAGTTTTTATTTGTCTTTCGATGTGATATTTCTCGAATATGGGCAAATTTTTAGATTGATAAAGTTTAACAATAGATTGTTTTGCGGGTGCTATCTCTTGCAGATAGTCGCGCGTTTGATGGTACAACTCTTCGTCGTCGACATGAATGCCGCTAAAGGTATCGTTGAATACGTCTCTAAGAATGCTTGAGGCGCGATTTAACTCTCCGAGGACTTTCGATGGATGATGAGCAGTTGGTAATTTTTTACACATTCCCGACCACCTGTCGAGTAATGTTTGTAGATCTTTTTCAAGTTCTGTTGTTTGTTTGCCTTCGGCTACTGTGCGAACAATAACTCCAAATCCTTTCGGACGAATAGAGGAAACCAATCGTTTAAGACGCTCTTTCTCTTCTCTTGATTCGATTTTTTGCGATATAGAAACGCGGTCAGAGAAAGGAACGAGAACAATAAACCGACCGGCTAAGGAGAGTTCGCTGCTGATGCGCGGTCCTTTGGTCGATATAGGTTCTTTGACGACTTGTACCAAAACGGATTGATTCGCGCTGAGAACATCGGTGATGGCACCATTTTTATCAATTTCTTTTTCAAATTGAAAGTTCTTAAGCGTGTAATCTTTAGCTTTTCCAGTGGTAAGTGATTTCAGAAATTTGAGTTGCGAATTTAGGTTCGGGCCTAAATCGTGGTAGTGCAAGAAAGCGTCTTTTTCGAAACCTACGTTTACGAAAGCCGCATTTAAACCGGCAACTGGTTTGCGAATTTTAGCTATAAAAATATCGCCGACCTGAAAGTTGCTTTTCTCTTCTTGTTTGTGTAGCTCAATTAGTTTTCCGTCTTTAAGTAAGGCAAAATCAACAGCATCAGGATTAGATCTGATGATGAGTTCTTTGTTCACTTTTGTGTATGGTTGTGGGCACGAGACAAGCTCGTATTTGCCCAATTGTTAAACAATGCTAATTTTCGGTTGGAGCTAACTAGGTTGGCTCGCGATGTCAATGAACGTAAAAAAAGAAAAAGTAGTGTTGAACTACTTTTTCTTTTTGTGGCGGTTAGCTCTCGCTCTCTTTTTTCTTTTGTGCGTAGCTACCTTATGTCTTTTTCTTTTTTTACCACTTGGCATAGTTGGTGAATTAGTGATTAATATTGGTTATTTAGCCTCGTTGTTGGTTTTTACACCTTCAACAAACACTTTGGCAGGCTTAAAAGCAGGAATGTTGTGTGCCGGAATCTTAATTGTTGTGTTCTTTGAAATGTTTCTTCCGGTTTTTTCTGCTCTTGTTTTGATGATGAAACTTCCAAAGCCTCTCAAATACACATTATCACCAGTTTCTAATGAAGTTTTCACCTCTTCCATAAACGTTTCCACAGTAGCTTGAACATCGCCTTTTTCAAGACCAAGTTTCTCAGAAATTTTAGCTACGATATCTGCTTTCGTCATTTTCTTTCTTTTAATTGAGAATTAATTTTTTGAGGTTGCAAATATACGATAATAAAAAACAATATATCAAGCTAAAACATTAAATTTTAACTACATAAACGATTAATTTTGGGAGCACCTTAACAAATATGAACTTTTCTAAGATTCTCATAGCGTGGTATTTAGATAATAAACGCGATTTACCATGGCGTTCTACCACTAATCCGTACCTGATTTGGTTGTCGGAAATAATGCTGCAACAAACGCGCGTGGCACAAGCTTTACCCTATTATTTTGCCTTTGTCGATGCCTTTCCGACCGTTACCGATCTGGCAAATGCAGCTGAAGACAAAATATTAAGATTGTGGCAAGGTTTGGGCTACTATTCTCGCGCTCGGAACATGCACGCCACCGCAAAGCAAATCGTCGAACTACATCAAGGTGCGTTTCCCACTTCTTACAAAGAGCTTATTAAATTAAAAGGTATCGGTCCTTACACTGCCGCCGCCATCGCCTCCTTTGCTTTCCGTGAAGCTGTTGCCGTGGTCGATGGAAATGTGTACCGCGTACTTTCTCGAATTTATGGTATCGATGTCGATATTGCTAAATCCGAAGCGAAGTCGATTTTCGCCGAAAAAGCACAATCTTTACTAAGCGTTAAAACACCCGATCTGTACAATCAAGCGCTTATGGAATTCGGTGCATTGCAATGCGTGCCTAGAAACCCGTCTTGCAATACCTGTCCGTTTTCGAGTTCGTGTTTTGCTTATCAAAATCAACGCGTAACCGAACTGCCCGTGAAATCAAAAGCTAAAAAGGCGCGAAAACGCTACTTCAATTATTTTGTAACCGCGAATTCTAAAGGTGAAATCGCACTGCAACAACGTTTGCAAAACGACATCTGGCAAAAGCTCTACGAATTTCCGCTGCTCGAAACTGAAGCCGAAATTGACACTGAAGCTGCACTGGCGTCCGTGAACAAACTTATGCCTGCTGCCGTTGTGAAACGAATCGACACTTTTCCCGTGCGAGTAAGCCATAAATTGTCGCATCAAATCATCGAACTTTGTTTCTGGAAGCTCGAAATCGATGGCGACCTACCTGTTGCTGTGCCGCTTAATAGCGTTGTCGCTTATCCGATGCCGATAGCCCTGCACAATTTTACAGTCGCAGAAATTTCGCGAGCAGAAAAATGATTACATTTGAAGCTGAGTTTGATTTAAAATTGAGGTCAGATAACATTGGAATGGCCAATGATGAAGCAGATTTCTTTTGAGATATTTTATTTCAAAAATAATCCAACTGTGTAATTAGTCGTTGATATGTTGAGCATAGCGTTTTCGGATACGTTGAAGTAACTGAGGTCTGCAATAATCAAATGGGTAACGCTCGAACCTCTAATTTTAAACAAACCCAAATTTTCAGATTTAAAAGCCATCAAAAATGAATAACGGAACGCTCAATAAAGTCATGTTAATCGGTCATTTAGGAGACGACGTAAAAATGCACTATTTCGATGGTGGAAATTGTATCGGACGCTTTCCGCTGGCTACCAACGAAGTGTACGTTAACAAAACCACCGGAGAAAAACTCACCTCTACAGAATGGCACAATTTGGTAGTTCGAAACAAAGCTGCCGAAATCTGTGAAAAATACCTTTCAAAAGGCGATAAAATTTACGTAGAAGGTCGGATAAAGTCGCGTCAGTGGCAGGCCGAAGACGGCTCTACCAAGTACACTACCGAAATTCAAGTAACCGAATTTACGTTCTTAAGTGTCAAAAAAGATAACGATCACAACAAATCGGGCGATGCGCACTACGGAATGTCCGATGCCGATATGCCTTAATTTACCGCTATGAACGCCTTTTCTCGTAAGTTTCGCAACAAACTTTGGCTTGCGCTTGTTGCCGTTGTATGCTTGTATTCCTGTAAAGACGAAGTACTGCCAAAGCCCGAAGCACAATTGCGGCTCGATTATACTTTTCCCAAGTACAAACCTTACGTTGGTCCTTGTCCGTATACGTTCGACATCAACTCGGAGGCTGTGGTTAAGGTTACTTCGGATTGCGGACTCGAAATCAATTACCCAAAAATGAAAGCAACGATTTATTTAACTTATAAATCGGTTTCTAACAACATCGATCTGCTGCTTCGAGATGCGCAAAAACTAACATACAAGCACGTCATTAAAGCCGACGATATTACCGAACAACCTTTTCTTAACAAAAACGACAAGGTTTATGGGATGTTTTATGAAGTGAACGGAAATGCAGCAACAAACGGACAATTTTATGCAACCGATAGTTTGCGCCATTTTATAGACGGCTCGGTGTATTTTTACGCCAAACCCAATTTCGACTCGCTTCTTCCAGCCGCAGCTTATGTAAAAAACGATATGCGCCGCTTGCTCGAAACACTTCGTTGGGAACGCGGTGTCGAGGCAGCATCGCCGAAAATAGCTTTGCCAGCCGAGAAGAAAACGCAATTGTAGACTGTTCTTTTTTTTGGGCAGCAATTCGCGTTTTTCGCTGCAAATCCTCGCAAAAGTAAAAACAAAAAATGCCAACCAAAAGGGCTTCCGTTGGTCGCCTTTTCGTTGGTTTTTTTGTCATTTTATTTTTAGCTCCGGGTTTTCCGCTGCAACCGCGGCTGCGAAAATCGTTACCGAAAATGTGCGTAAAAAAACGTTCCGTCGTTTGGGTAACGTTCTTGCACAAGGGATTGCAACGAAAAGCCGTGCCGAGCAAAAGCGATTGAAGCCTATTTCGGCGCGGCGACTGGCAGAAGCCGCAGCGCAATTTGGCTGAAACGCTTGTGCTTGGCGCGTCTTGCAGTGTAAAGCCCGACCCGCCGCAAACCGAAATTTCACTACCTTTTTGCGGCGGGATGTGCCCAAAAAAATTTTAAGTTGTAAGAAATAAAAAAGGCCGCATGTAGCGACCTTCTCTCTTGTTTAAAGGGTTTCTGTTACAAAGTTCCGCTTTCAGAGCTACAGCTTTTCTTTTTCGAAGCGCAACATCCACCTGGTTTTGAAGTGGTTTTAGCAGCTTCGCTAGAGCAAGATGCCGCAGGAGCAGCAGTTTCGGCTTTAGCAGCTTCTTCTTTTGCAGCTTTCTTTGATTTTTTCGATTTCTTAGCTTTTTTAGGCTCTTCTTCGTACAGCGATGCTTTGTCGGTACTTGATTTTACGTCGCTTACTTTATAGGTTTTTCCATCAGCAACGGCTTCTACTTTAGTCGCTAAGTCTGACGGTGTAACAACCGAGCTATTGTATTCAATAGTAGCTGTTTTCTTTTCAAAATCAACTTTAGCTTTACTAACTCCTTCGGTTTGCTGCAATTCTTTCTCAATTTTCGATGCGCACATTACGGCACAGCTCATACCTTCAATCTTGAAACTTGCAGTTGCTGTTTTACCGGCAGCAAGCGTTTTGTTTTCAGTAATTTCTTTCTTGGTTTCTACTGCTTCTTTTTTACATGCGGTGAAGCTTGCAGCTAAAGCGAAAAGCAATATGGCAGATTTCCAGTTTTTCATGTCTAAGTATTTAGTTTTGAACAAAAATAATAAAGTAAATATACTATTGTGTTGTAAAAATGCCAAATTTGCGGCTTTATTCCCAACAAGGCAATATGAAACAACAAAAATGGGTACTTTTAGTGGCATTAGCACTGGTTTGGGGAAGCTCTTTTATTCTGATTAAGAAGGGTTTAGCTGGTTTATCGCCTATACAAGTTGGTGCTTCGCGCATTGTTTTTGCGGCCTTGTTTTTAATGCTAATCGGCGCCAATCAAGTTACTAAAGTGCCGTCTTTTAAGTGGAAGTACATTGCGCTCACTTCTTTATTCGGGACTTTTATTCCGGCATTTTTGTTTGCAACAGCGCAAGTGTACATTAGTAGTACGGTAAGTGCTGTGCTCAATTCGCTAACACCACTTAATACGTTTATCATTGGCATTATTGGTTTTGGGGCCACTTTTGTGCGCAGGCAAATGCTTGGTGTGGTAATTGGGTTGTCGGGCAGTTTGATTCTGATTTTAAATGGTGCAGCTAATCATCCGGAACAAGATTACCGTTTTGCAGCATTTATAGTAATTGCTTCTGTTTGCTACGCCATTAACGTTAATTTGATTAATAAGTTTTTATCTGATATTCCGCCGTTTACGATTACTGTAGGGAATTTTGCTGTAATGTTAGTGCCAGCATCAATAGTTTTAGCGTGTACCGGAATTCATGCAAACATTAGCGATGAAAGTGTGCTAAACGCTCTTTTTTTCGTAGCCATTTTAGGCATCGTTGGAACGGGTTTGGCGAATATTGTCTTTTTCAAACTGATTCAAATCTCGTCGCCTGTTTTTGCTACTTCGGTAACGTATTTAATTCCGGTTGTTGCTTTTTTTTTTTTTTTTTTCGACGGCGAATCGTTAACGCTTATTCAGTTGTTGGGTGCTGCGGTAGTTTTGAGTGGGGTGTATTTGGCAGCGAAGAAGTTATGAGTAGTATCACAAATGGTAACGCCATATTGAAGTAAGAGATATCGAATTTGCTCTCGTAGATGCAAGCGTACCAACCGTGTTCGTTTAATGTATAGGCAAAGCTTAATAAAACTGGAACGGCAAGCGAAATCCCAGCAATTTTAATTAGTTGTAGTTTTTCTTTTCTCACCAAAAACAAAAGGATAAAAGGAAGTAAACCGCAGAAAAGGTTTAAAGCAGTAGGTAAATACGAACTTTGCAACAAAAAAGGGTTGTATTTTTCGATGGTTTGCCGGTTTGGTGCCAGAGAAAATACCCAAATGGTAAGCAATGTAATTGTGAAACAGAAAATTAATATCGCTAAAACCAGTTTGGACCCCCGCTTTTTAATTTCGACTTCTGAAGGATTTCTCAAGTCTATTACTTGTCGAAAGAAATAGGCTCCAATGAGCATAGCAGCCGGTATACGAGTATAAGCTATCAGCGCGGCTAGTATGGCAATACCAATGATACGCCAAGCTTTCAAATTGGAAAAATCGGTCGGAGCTAGAAGTAAAAAACTAGCGAGCAATAAAAAATTCCCTAGTAAATCGCTTACGACATATATTTCCCACCAAAAAGGAATACTTCCGAATAATAGCAAAATAACAAGTAGCGCAGCTTCTCTAGAAAATCTTTTTAATAAAGAGAAACCAAATACAAGGCAGCTGAAAACGGTGAACATACCCATGTTTTGAAACAAATATGCAGGTATTCCCAATACGATTAATCCTGGAAAGTTCGATGTTCTTCCGCCCAAATGATCGATTTTATCGTACGGATATTGCTGATTTAAAACCGATTTTACTGCAATTTCGAATGCCGACCAACGATCGACATCAAGGGAATTTATATCGACGGTGTAGATAATTCCAATCATTGCAAAGACAGCGGCAGTGAGCACACTGATGAAAATCGTTCTACTGCGAACTTTACTTGAAAAATTTGGATAGAAAATGGTTAGAAAAAGTGTAACTATGACAAAAAAAAGCGAGGTAAGGCTTTGGTTTACAATATCAAATCCTAATTTGTTATATGAGTACTTTGCAATGAAAAAAGTGCAAACAAAAAAATAGAAAATTACTGCTCCAAGAAAATTCTTTTCTAGTTTTAAGTTGCTGAAAAATTCATTCATAAAGCAAGTTTTCTAAATGTAAATATAGGTTCTGATACGCAACTTTTTTTGTTCAAGTTTAATTTTGCTGCATTTTGAGTGAAGAAATAAAAAAACCCCGACGAATTTCATCATCGAGGTTTTTTCAACTTGAATTAATAATCTGCTTACACTACGCCTTGTCCGAGCATCGCATCGGCAACTTTTACGAAGCCAGCAATGTTCGCGCCTTTTACGTAATCTACATAGCCAGATGCGTCTGAGCCATATTTTACGCAGGCTGCGTGAATGTTAAGCATAATATTTTTTAAACGCTCGTCTACTTCTTCGGTAGTCCAGCTTAAACGCAATGAGTTTTGCGACATTTCTAAACCAGAAGTGGCAACACCACCTGCGTTCGAAGCTTTACCTGGAGCAAATAGTATTTTCGCTTTTTGGAAAACGGCAACAGCTTCTGGAGTCGATGGCATGTTAGCACCTTCGG
>JAIXTU010000133.1 GCA_027483785.1 Flavobacterium sp. | reverse complement strand
GTGAAGCTGTCTGAACCGTTGAAGTTCGCGTTCGGAGTATAGGTAACCGTATCGTCGGTCGGATCGTTTGGTGTACCGCCGTCGTTGATTGTTACTGTGCCGTTAGCTCCTTGAGTGACTTGGATCGTACCGGTGTTTGGTCCGTCGCCGCCAAAGGTGTCGTTCGCCAGTACGGTGATCGTTGTTGGCGTATCCTCTGCCGTAGTAGCTGTATCGTTGTTCGCCGTCGGAGTATCTACTGATGCGCCGTCTGGAGTAACAGTAATAGACAAAATTGCTGTATCAGTAGCTATGCCGTCAGACAAAGTATAAGTTATAGATGGAACTACTCCATTAAAATTAAGAGCTGGTGTGTAAGTGTAACTACCATCTGCATTTACAGTCACATTCCCCTCCGGAAGGACAGCAGTATCACCAGCATTATACGTAGTGCCGTTAATAACGAATTGAATAATCGTTAATGGATCTAAATCACTATCCGAATCATTCAAAATCAAATCGCCCGGAGCACCATTAGCTACAATAAGACTTCCATCTTCTATAACTGAATTTGAATCATCGTTAGCGACTGGAGGAGTATTAGCAACAGATGGTGTTACCGAAGAGATATTATTTCCTGGAACTAAATCCGATTCATTAGCAGATATAGTTGCAGTATTCAATTTGGAACCTAAAGGAGCTACAATTACTGTTATATCTAGAGTCGCGCTACTTCCATTCAATAAAGTCCCAATATTCCATACTCCTGAAACATTACTATAAGTACCTATAGAAGCATTAGAAGAAACAAATGAATAACCAGATGGTAATAGATCCGTAACTACGACTGAAGTTGCGCCACTTGGACCCGCATTTGATGCTGAAAGAGTGAAAATAATAGTGTCACCAACCGCTGGCGAGTTGTTATTTACAGATTTAACAACACTTACATCGGCTACAGGAACAGGATTAACAATTACTGTATCATTATTATTCGCAGGGTTCGGGTCGTTTTGATCCGCAATTGAAGTGGCTGAATTATTGTATAAACCTGAGGCATTAACGGTAACCGTAATGTCTAATGAAGCATTTGCTCCTGCAGCAATATTTCCAACGCTCCACTGACCATTAACAGGATTATAAGTTCCCACTGAAGGATTTGCAGAAACAAAAGAATACCCAGTAGGCAATAAATCCGTTATCAAAACATTAGTAGCTTCACTTAATCCATTGTTAACTACGGTTAAGCTAAAAGTAATATTTGAACCAACATTCGGAGTAGCATTATTTACCGTCTTACTTAACTCCAAATCTGCCTGCGGCACTGGTGTAGGAGTAATAGAAGAATTATTGTTACCTGGAACAGGATCAACCGTAACAGAATTTACATTCGCTGAATTTGAATAATCGCCAGAACCTAAAACTGTCGCTGTTATAGTCAAAGTTTCGGTAGAACCTGCATTTAAATTTCCAATGGTCCAAGCTCCAGTTAATTGATTATAAGTGCCCCCTGAAGGCAAAGCACTTACAAAATTATATCCACTTTGCAATACATCGGTCACCACTACTCCACTTGCATTAGAATAGTTAACATTATTTGTAACTGTAATAGTGAAAGTTACATTCGATCCGACATTTGGAGTGTTCGTTGAAGCAATTTTAGTCACGCTTAATTCAGCGGCTGGTGAAGGTGTCGGAGTACTTGAAGAATTATTATTACCAGGATTTGGATCCGGTAAAGCACTAGTAGAACTAGCAGTGTTCGAATAAACACCTGAACCCAGAACTGTCGCAGTAATTTGAAGTGTTTCGTTGCTACCAGCATTCAAACTACCAACATTCCAAACACCTGTGGTTGAGTTGTAGGTACCTACTGATGTTACAGCGCTGACAAAACTATAACCAGATGGCAGTTGATCAGTGACCGTAACTCCAGTAGCATTACTTGAGATTGAACTATTTGCTACAACGATGGTAAAAATTACGTTACTTCCTACCTGCGGAGCAGAATTACTTACCGATTTTATACTACTTAAATCGGCTGTAGGTGATACTGTAGGAGTATTTGAAGATGAATTATTAGCTGGATTAAAATCTGGCTCAGTACCTGAGATGGTCGCAATATTTTGATAATTACCGTTTCCTACAACTAAAACTTCTAATTGCAGACTAGCTGAACTACCTGCATTTAGACTACCAATTGTCCAAACTCCAGTGATCGGATTATAGCTTCCTACAGACGCTACGCTATTTACAAATTGGTAACCCGACGGTAAAACATCAGACACTTGAACTCCAGATGCGTTGCTAAAACCAGCAGCATTTGTTGCAGAAAGATTAAAAAATATCGTGTCACCAACACTAGGCGTATTATTACTTGAAGTTTTAATAACCGAAAGTTCTGAAGCAGCAGTTGGAATTGGAGTTGAAGTGCCAGAATTATTGGACAAATTTGGATCCGAAGGTGTAACTGTACTCAAAGAAGCGGTATTTGTATACGTTCCACTTCCTAATACAACTGCATTTATGGTTAGTGTTTGTGAAGCACCTGGTGCTAAATTTCCAATAGACCAAATTCCTGTTGCCTGGGAGTAGGTACCGAGGGTTGCATTAGCACTAACAAAATTATAACCAGAAGGAAGGACATCAGAAATAGTTAAACCTGTGGCAGGACTAAAGTTTGAATTATTACTAGCCTGTACTGTAAATTGAATGGTACTACCTACAGAAGGTGTGTTATTATTAGCTACTTTAGTAACAGCTATGTCTGTTTGAGGAATAGGCGATGTAGTTACGTTTGCACTGTTATTGCCTGCAACCGCGTCTGTCGGGTTAACATTGTTCAAAGTAGCAAAATTCTGATAAATTCCTGTACCGCGAACAGTTGCTGTAATTTGAAGAGTCGCACTTGCTCCTGCATTTAAGCTACCTATATTCCATAATCCAGATAAATTATTATATGTGCCCGCAGAAGGTGTGGCACTTACAAATAGATAGCCTGTAGGTAAAAGATCAGAAATAATTAACCCCGTTGCATCTGAGTATGATGCATCGTTAGTTGCTGTTATGGTAAAGACAACATCAGTTCCCACTTGAGGATTATTTATATCAACTGATTTTGTCAGTGCAATATCACTTCTAAGAACTGGTGTTGGTGTATTAACGGCGGTATTGTTTCCTGTAGAAGGATCAATTTGTCCTCCTGAAATAGTTGCAGTATTTGCGTATGAACCTGTGCCTCTTACAGTCGCTGTTATTGTTAGAGTTGCAGATGCTGCATTGTTAAGGTTACCAATATTCCACACTCCAATGGTGGAGTTGTAAGAACCTAAAGATGGAGTTGCTGAAACAAATGTATATCCTGATGGCAACAAATCGTTAACGGTAACTCCCGTAGCATTACCCGGACCATTATTGGAAGCAGTTAAAGTAAAGGTTACATTAGATGGAATGGTTGGCGTACTATTATTAACTGATTTAGTGATAGCTAAATCAGTTTGGACTACTGCCCCAAAATTACGGGAACAAGCCGCCGCACCAGATCCAGTAAAGGAAACTGGATAAAAATTTGGAGAAACTGGCGCTGTCTGAACAAAACCAGATGGAAGTGAACTTAGTCTAACAATATATGATGCTCCGGTATAAGTTGTGAAAGTGATTTGGACATTGTCAATTTGGACGATGTCAGTTGCACCGTTCGCTGCAGTAGTTAAGAAACGAATTGAGGTGTCATTGGAGATGAAACTTGTTATATCAATGGCTCCCGAGCTTTGAGCTGCAGCGTTCGGGAATGTTAAAGTACTTAACGTAGTGTATGTACCTCCACTCGCATTTGAAGCAGAAACAATAACGCCATCGTTTACGTCATCCAATGCAGTCTTTGTAAATGTGTAGGATAATGAAGCTGTTAAGGCTCCGGCACCTGCTAAGTTAAATGTTCTTCGGACTCCTCGTGAATTATTGTTTTGAAGTTGTAAAACCCCTCCTACCACTTGAACGCTCCCTACATTAAAACCATCTACTTCCACAAGTTGCACCCATGGATTAGTCCAGTTTACAGTTCCGTTTGTTCCCGTACCGCTACCAGCGGTATTAAATTGGTCAAGTAAAGTATTAGAGACAGTAGGTGGAACCACTTGGATTTGGTAATCCGTTGCACTACTTTGAACTGTGGTTTCTAGTGTATCGGTTCCTGAATCAAAAAGACCGTTTGTATTGACATCTCGATAAAGCTGAATAGAAGCATTCGCAACACCTAACTCACCTGCATTTTGGGTTGCGTTGTTATTCAAATCATTAAAAACTGTTCCGGTGATAGTATTTCTGTTGGCCACACTAGTACAAGCAACGTTTAATGTAACCGTAGTAGTTGAACAAACTGTAGGGTCGTCAATACTACATGCATTATATTGAAATGAGTCTGGCCCGTTATAACCTAAATTAGGCGTGTAAGTTACTGTTCCATCAGGATTAACTACCACTTGCCCATTAGTTGGACCTGAAATTATTGTTACTGATGCAGGATTTGGAACGCCCGGAGTGTCGTTCGCTAGAATATTTAAAACTCTAGGAACATCGGTTACAATATTAAAGTTATCCGCAACTGCGGTATAATTAGCAAGTACTCCTAAAAATCGTCCTGAAACGCAATTCCCTAAAGCAACCAATGGTGGCGATTGACCAACATTTGCTTGATTAAGAGTTGAAACTGTGAATCGACCTGCAAGACCTGAAACATCAGGCCGTGCAATATAACATGCGTTATTAACGCCATAGGTAAAACGAACGTTATCGATAAACAAGCTATTAGTATTACTAATTCCTCCGCTGGTTGTAAAAGAAATAGTATTAGAACCATTATTATTTAGAGCTCCTGTTGGAACGTTTAGTGTAATTGTTGCAAAACCAGCATCGGCAGCTGTTTGACTAAAATTGATCACTTGTAATGTAGTAACGGTACTTGTAGCACCATTTGTAATTGTAACGGTAACAAAATCGGCTGCATTGTCCCAAGCGGCTCTTCTATATCTGAAACTTAAAGAAGCTGAAACGGCATTTACCACATTAAATGACCTAGCAGCTGTGCGGTTTGGACCATTTAAAATCAAACTATTATTTGTTCCCGATTCAATTCCGATGGTTGTTGGTACTGCAGCAAAGTCGTTTGTTCCGCCTGATTCAATCCAAGAAGAACTAAAACTTAGCGACCCATCATTACCTGCAATTCCTGAAGGTTCAAAATCATCTGCAAAGAAGAAACCGGGAACTACAGAAAAGCTGTAATTTCCGGATAAATCACTAGTTGTTGATTGGATTGCCGTATCGGCACCGTCTATTGTATTGTTGCAGTTTAAGTCGGTAAACAACAATACAGGAACACCACCTTGTAATTTTTCTCCTACATTATATGTGCCATCGTCTGGTAATTGTTCAACAAATACGCGGCCGCTTACTACAGCTTCGCTAGCCGTTGCGGGACAAGTTGTTACTCTAATATTAACTTGTGCTTCATCGCAGCCTGTTACAAATTCGTTAGAACAAACTAAATAAGTAAATGTCTCTAAGCCATTAAACCCAGGATTTGGTGTGTAGGTTATTGTACCGTCTGTATTAACTTGAACGGTTCCGTTTGTTGGCGGCGTCAAAATTTGAACACTTGACCTATTTAATGTACAAAGAAACCCTGCATCGTTCACTAGTATGTCAACGATAATTGGTGTGTTTGGCTCGGTCACTTCAACATCGTCATTTGCAATTACCAAAAAGTCAAGACATTTTGGTTGCATAACCGTACCTACATCCAAACCGGGGAGACCTCCACCACCATTCACTGTATTAGCGGTAACAGCATCTTGTCCGTAAATGGTTGCGAGGGGCGTACCGCATGAAAAAACCGCTATACCTCCTTGATCACCGTCTGCAGTATCGAATATCTTTACTTGCTCCAGCGGATCAAGATTTACTACAAAGTCGAAAGGTAGACCGCAGGCATTAGTACCTAATGATCCTGGGGCACTTAAATTACCATCAAACTTAACAAAAACATCTGTAGCAACATTTCCTGCATTTGTTACCCAAATTGGGTTACCGTTATTAGCAACGGCATTTGTAGTAGAGCCCGGCGCCCAAGCAATACTTGAGAAATTTGTTAGTCGCTCTGCTGCAATAAGTGTAAATGCCCAATCGAAACCTGACCCAGCGGTGTCGTCATCAATTACTTGAATAGCTGTATAAGATTCTCCTCCGGCACTTTGAAATCTGTAACCGCTTGTTCCTCTTAGAGCTAAGAAGGCAGATGAGCTCGCAGGTACAACAACGTTACC
>JAIXTU010000255.1 GCA_027483785.1 Flavobacterium sp. | reverse complement strand
TAGATAAGTAATATTATCAATTGTAAATGAAACCGCGTCTCTGCGCTTACCTCCACCAAATCCAAACTTTTGCTCCCAAGTGTTTGTCACCGGATCGTACCTCCAGAAATCTTTTCTATCATTTGATCCGTCGTAACCTAAACCAACATAGCCAGCATCTGGTATTCCAAAACCAATCGCCGATCTCCTAACGCCTGCGCCAAAGTCGGCTATCTGACTCCACGTTTGCGTTGTGGTATCATATTTATAAAAGTCGCTTAATTCTTCCGAACCGTTATATCCTGTACCCACATACAAGTCAGTTCCAATGGAAAATGACACGGCTAAGTTGCGCCCTTGTCCAGGAAAGTCGGGACGTCTTATCCAAAATCCAACGTCAATATTGTACTCCCAAAAATCTTTTAAATAATCGTCTCCATCATACCCTAGACCTACATAGGCAAATCCTCCAATAGTTTGCGAAATTGCACCACTTCGAGGGACACCATCAAAAACGGTACTAACTACCCAATTACCCGTTAAATCACCGTCGCCATTATCATTATTGCAGCTTATTAACATAATTAAGCTGAAAAGCAAACAAGCAACTGACCTAAATCTATTTTTAATGAAAATTTTCATGGTTTAAATTTTAAAATTGATAACTAAAAGAAAGGTTAAATGAATAATTATTTGTGTAGTTTATATCAGCTAAAGCTGTTTTATACCGCTGATAAATTCCACGACCTAAGCCCACATTCGCAGTCCAATTTTCAGTTGATTTAAATTCGAATTTTGCTACCAAGGAAAAATCCAATTGTTCTAGCTCGGTGATTCTACTCGCGTTTCTAGAAAGGTTTAACCTTCCAAACCGCGATTTATTATCAAGTTCTACAGATAACTTATGTGAAGGATTGAGATGATACTTTATGTAGGTAAGCCGCGGCGATGCCTGAGTCTCGATTATATTTTTATACTTGTACTGAACAAAAAAGGATGGGAGAATTTTGGGGCTACCAAAATACGTATCGTATGCGATTCCAATTAAATACTTGAGATTGTTGTTTTTTTTTCCCGCCATCACACTTCCACCGACAAATGAATTTTTAAATAAAATTTGTTCGTTGCTCGTTGAAGTCCACGTAGAGAAAACTTTTGCATTTAATCGATACCCTTTTTTCAAACCGTATTCTTTTTCTACAGACAGAGTTGTATAGCGCATAGAAAGAAGGGTGGAGTTTATAGAGTTATTTGCGATTCTTCTTGCAAACAAATCTGATTTCAAGTAATTTAGTTCTAAAGGAAGATTGAAAATAGTACCTCCAAAAGTAAAGGCCGTTAGTTCTTCTCGAAGCTTTTTTTCGTTAATTAATTGTCTGTGTGCCATGTGTCCAAAAAATTTCTTTTCATCATTTTGCGCTTGAAGCTTACATACAAAAAGTAAAAGTGCCAGTATCCTAATTTGAAACATCAATCCATTGCTTTAAGCAAACGTAGTTCACCCGTTGAGTCAGTTCCAATAAAATTCTACTACTAAGCCAATTTTACATACCTAGAGTGATTTTTTAACTACAAAATCTACAAATAGAACTTATAGAAATAAATAGCCAATTAATGGGTGTAACAACCCTATTTGTAGAACTATTGGGGTAATTCGATGGGGTATCAATTAGGTTTGCAGCATTGATGATTTATGTATTTATGAGAATTATTTTTTACGGCTTTTTGATTTCAATTTTTGTTTCGTGTGGCACAGATGAAATTCCTGATTTTTTGTCACCATCTAATTCCCTTGTCGATTCTAGAATGAAACTAGAGTTAATTGACAGTTTTAGCATTAAAGTTAGCACGTACAAACTAGACAGCGTTTCAACTGTCAAAGGTTTCCGGATTCTGCACGGAAGGTATGTAGACCCAATATTTGGTGTGGTGACTGCACGAGGTTTTTTTGAATTGAAATGTGAAAGATATAACATCGAAGAAGAAGCCGTACTTGATAGCGTTGTACTTAACTTAGCTTACGACAAGATTTTTTACAACGACACAACCTTAGCAAAAACAATCCAAGTGCATCAAATTTCACAAAATGTACGCCCAAACTCAAACAGTATCACTTTTTACAATACTTCGGATCTTCAAGTTAGTAATCTGCTTGGTTCTAGAACATTTACTCCTACTACTTCAAAAGTTTCCTTGAAAATATCTCTGGACCACCCAATATTAAATACCATTTTTGAGCAACTAAAAAATGGGCAAATCAATAATCAAAGCGACCTAACTAACATCTTTAAAGGTATGCGGATTAGCCCCGGTAACGCTGACAATAATTCTATTACTTCCTTTAAAGCACAAAATAGCTATACTCGATTTTATTACAGTCTACCAGACGAACCTAATGAGATTTTTACTTTCGACCTAAACTTTAACGACTTAGAATCAAATAAATATTTTACGCAAATTACCAGCGAACGTACGGGCACAAATTTGGCAAATCTTGAGCCGCAGGAAACCGAGTTTGCATCTACGACAACACAAAACCAAAGTTATATGCAATCGGGGATTGGCATAGTTACTAAAGTCTCGTTTCCTAACTTTAGAAGTAGCGTTTTTAATTTGAACAGAGATGGGTATCTACTAAAATCAGAGTTAAAAATAAGACTTGAAGAAGAATATATAAGCGAACATAGATTTCCTCCCGATTCATTAATGCTTTACGTTATCGATCAAAACAACAACTTTTTATTTACCATAAATGAGCCATCCGGCAAACCTGTTGTCGGGTTTATTTCAAAAACTAGCCCAGATATATCAGAATATTATCTAACAATAAATGTCAATCCTTTTTTAATAAAGCTTTTAGAAAACGATCAATACTTAAACTATTCATTAGCCCTTATTCCTTTTGACTTTAATGTGTCAACAAGCCGTCTGGTACTTAATGGTGAGAAGCATTCTAATTTTCCAGCCAAAGTAAATGTAACATACCTCAGATACAATGATTAAATGGTTTATTTGCAGTATCTTAATGCTATTTCATATTGCTATTTATAGTCAAATTAGTTCGCTTACTTCATCGCCCTACTCGATGTATGGCTTAGGAAGTACTAACTTTGAAAATACGGGTATCACTAATTCCTTAGGCTATTCTGGTGTAGCTTTACCTTCAGAATTCGAATTAAACAGTTTAAATCCAGCGTCTTTAGCAGCAATACCACAAAACTCTTTCTTTTTCGATATTGGTGTGAAAATGCAAATTACCTCCAATGAGAGCATTCGTAGCTCTAGTAAAGAGCGGGCGTTTGGATTTAGCAACTTTAGTTTGGGATTTCCCATAAACACCAAAAGTGCGGTTGCCCTTTCTCTAATTCCCTACTCCAATGTAGGTTATATTTTTGACGACATTCGCGGTCAAGTAGCCGGAAGTCCGGAACAATATTCAAGTATGATTATCGGTAGTGGCGGCCTCAATAAATTTTGTTTAAGTTATGGACGAAAAATTAGAAGTAAACTGAGATTGGGTGCCGAAGTTGCCTTTAATTTTGGAAACATATCTCAACAAGAGAATATAAATTTCAGAAATAGCTTGACTCGTCTAAATGAAGAAAGTCAT
>JAIXTU010000024.1 GCA_027483785.1 Flavobacterium sp. | reverse complement strand
CTAGCCCCGATTGAACGGAAAGCACGCATTTTGAACGGCGATTTTTTAAGGCTTTGCGGCGGCGACCAACGGAAGCCGTGCGCAAAGCCATTAAAAAACAGCCGTGAAAAAGCGGACTTGGAGGAAAAGCGGGAATAGCTACCCGAAAAATCTATTTTACTGGAACACCGTATAAATCGAAATCGGCGGCATCAATGATTTCTATATCAGCAAATTCGCCAATTTTTAAGTAATGGGCACTGGCGTCAATCAATACTTTGTAAAATACTTTATTGTGTAATCTTTCGTTGTCATTTTACGGTTTTTTGTGCTATTGCTGCTAACGTTCAGCGAATAGCCGCGGGTGAGAATTTAGGAAACGCCAACTGCAATTTTAGCGCGATATTCAAAGGAAAGAAAATGTTTCAATAACCACAAATGCCCCATTTGCGGTAATGCGCTGTTGGTGGCAGCCCTTCTTTAGATGTCGTTTTGTTTTCTATTCATTCATCAACGTCTTGGATTCATTCAATTATTTTCCAAAGTCCTGTTTTATCACTTCCAATACGTTCAATTTTTCCGTTGTCCTTAAGGTCTTTGATTTTTCTTCGTACAGTGCTTAGGCTTATTTTTAAGCGTTCACTAATTTCTTTAGCTGTTATTTTGTTGTCTTGTTTGATTAATGAAAATACAGTATCATTTACAGTGTCAATTTGTTTTTTTACAGTGTCATTTACAGTGTCAGCAAGAATGTGCATATCACGGTTTTTGAGTGAAAAATCTCCTTTGAGTAATAGGTTTGAAAGAAAAAGGGTTAAAAACTTTTCTGTTCTATAAATGCCCCTTGACAAGTCTTCGTAATTGGCTCTTACCAACGCATTTCGGAAATACCAAGAGTGGTTGGCGAACATGTCATTGTTAACGTTTTTGTATCCTAATTTCCGCAAATATTTGATTAAAAATATAGCCGTTGTTCGTGTGTTGCCTTCACCAAAAATGTGAATTTGCCACAAGTTTGAAATAAAGTGAGCCATGTGTTCTATAATTTGCTGTTCGCTTAGTCCTTTATAGTTAAATTTTCTTTCTTGCTCAAAGTCGTATTCTAAGGTTGCTCTCAAACTGTCAGCACTAGCATAAAGAACGGTTTCTCCATTTAGCACCCATTCTTTTTTTGTGATGTTGTAATCACGGATTTTTCCTGCGAATTCGTAAATGCCTTTAAATAACCTACGATGAATGGTCACGTATTCAGCTGGTGAAAATGTAAAGGTTTGTTCACCCAACATTTCGGCAATTCGTGCTGAAACTTTGTCGGCTTCTTCGGTTCTGTTTTCGTCTGTTTTGTTTGGATGTTGCTGGTAGTAACTATCAATCCTGTTTTTTACTTCGTCAATGGAAATGTTGCCTTCAATATTTTGTTTGGCAGTTTCAATGAGATATTCAGAAGGTTTTAAACCGTCTACTTTTTGCAAGCCGATAGCCGTTTTCCAAACTTTTGCTTTCTCTGCTTTGTTCGGCTCGCCTTGTCTTAAATATTCATCAAAGTTTTCCATTGTATATTTTACGAAGGTCGTTTTTTTCTTAATTGTTTGTCGTCTAAATTAATGAAAGTGTCAATGGAAATTCACAGTTTTTTCCTGTTTCTCGTTGGTTGGTGTCGGGTGCGAAGGGTTGCAATCAACGTATGTGGCTTGCGCCAGTTGCTGCTGCAAACACTGACCAAAACAAACCTTCGAATTTTCTTTGAAAGATAGAATTGAAGTGACCAGATTATTTTCCACGAAGACAAAAACGCAAGCGCAAGCCCAGCAATAGCGGAAAACTGTGGTTATAAGCCGTTACTATTATTAATTTGTTTGATTCGCAATCATGTTTTTCTTTATTCTGTCAAATTTATCAATCCTTTACAAACTTTCCATTCCAGTTACCATAATTGGTAGTTAGTGAAATATAGTACATCCCAGTTTGGAGTTGGCTTACATCGATAGTAGTATTTGTGCTATTTTGTTCACGAACCAGTTGCCCTAGTGAATTGGCTATTTTGATGGTTTTTATGGTAACGTCTATATTTTTAGGCAATTCGATGTTTAGATTGTTTTGAGTTGGGTTTGGGTAAAGCTCTATTTTATTTTTAAAATAATCATCGAAGCTTACACTTAGATTATCTACATTAATAAAGAGGTTCATGGTTACAGTAGTACCACATTCGTTGGTCATAGTGCAAGTATATACGCCGTTGTCTGCCTGAGTTACGTTTGGCAGGTTTAAAACCGCTGTGTTTTGAGCGGGTAGTACTACATTGCCCTTTTTCCAGACATAGGTTGTAGCATTGGTATTTTGAATGTCATAAGTAAAGGCACTCCCAGTAGCGGGTGCAAAGGTATCAGGTGTAAATTCACGATAAGATGGTTTACGACAAATCTCGATGAGGTTTGCCACATTATAACCAAAAGATGGTCGAGTGATTGTGTTTGTATTTAGAACATATTTAAATATATTGCCATAAAAATCGCACCCTATGAAATGCCCCAGACTGGTTTTTGCTAAAAATTTGGGATAACGAATAGTAAAATCATTACTAATACAATCATTAAAATATTGCTTTATTTCATAAGTATTCAATACTGTGTCATATTCATACAATGTGCCATATTCACCAGTTAAACTACATGTACTTTGCACACCACCTTCTTCTGATATACCATAAATTTTGCCGTCACCATTATCTACTAAATTTAAGGGGGATAACCCTTTACTAGCGTATTCAAAATCTACTTTTTTTGTAAATACATTAGTGTTAACATTAAATTCAAATAGTGTTCCTCCTCTTAAAAAAGGATTTGCAAACATATTTGAACCACCATTCCTACATGTTCCATAAACTTTGCCTGGACTTAATTCAATTAATTGTGTTGTTGGAGTACTTCCTTTGATTAGTTGCTCATTACAGTTAATGGAATGCGCAAAACTTAGGTTATTAGTTGTCATATTATATCTTACTATATTTCCAAGATACGGTTCTGGTGAGGAGGTGCTTTGACAATTACCTGCATACGAGGTGCCATATACAAACCCATTAGATGCTTTAATTAATTCACCATGAATACTGTTTGAAAAAGGTAAAGCGTTAGAAAAAGCAATACTTTCGTCAGCGATATTATATTTATACATTCTATTATTAGTAGCCCCAACTAAAATTCCTTGTATAGGCTCAATTACACCAATATCTGGATTTGTAGCTACAGGATTACTGCTATAATCAAAATAATGCACTACTCTAAACTTGTCAAAAATTAAATCATATTCAAATAAAACTCCCGCATATACATTTTGAGCACCATTAAAAAAGAAATTCCCTCCTTCTACTGTAGTGCCATACAATTTACCATTACTAGCTAATAACAATCTACCTTTTGGAATTGCACCGTGAGTAAGATCGAACTCATGCATTATTACTGGATTTTCGCCATTGATATCATATTTGGTAATATTGCCTAAATACGCAGCCGGATCATTAACATTATTTTCACTTCCTGTATTTACTCCCCAAAGTTCTTTTTGGGCATTTGATGTAATGCAGAGTAGTAAAAATAGAATGTTTAAGGATAGTTTAGTTTTCATAATATTTTTGGTTTTACGCCAACGTTGGTTCTTGAATTCTCCGAGTTGCTCGGTAATGGCTTATAACTCCCAAATATACGAAAGTTTTTATCTCTCATTTGAGCGCGTTATTCTAGAAAACACGCGCAAATACTGGAAAGAACCACTTTTTTTCGTTTGCGAGACTTTTATAAACTTTCGTTTTTTCAATATGTTAAATTTGTCTGTGGTATTTCAAAATTTACAGGCTAAAACGTAACGACTTTAACTTTTATATTTCTTAAAAGCAAAGTTCTTTTAATCGTAAAATCTCCCCAAAAAACGTTTCAGAAAAGCAGCATCGCATTTGGGTTTTGCTTACTAAAGTAAAGAGTCCGTAACACCCAAAACTACCTACTTATTGGTATTTTTTCCACCAAACGTTAGTAACGTATTTTCTAGCCCCGATTGAACGGAAAGCACGCATTTTGAACGGCGATTTTTTAAGGCTTTGCGGCGGCGACCAACGGAAGCCGTGCGCAAAGCCATTAAAAAACGGCCGTGAAAAAGCGGACTTGGAGGAAAAGCGGGAATAGCTACCCGAAAAATTTACTTCACCGGAACACCGTATAAATCGAAATCGGCGGCGTCAATGATTTCTATATCAGCAAATTCGCCAATTTTTAAGTAATGGGCACTGGCGTCAATCAATACTTCGTTATCCACATCCGGACTGTCGAATTCCGTACGCCCAACGAAATAGCCGCCTTCTTTACGATCGATCACACAACGAAACGTTTTACCTACTTTTTGCTGATTCAATTCCCAAGAAATCTCCGATTGAATGTCCATAATTTCGGCAGCTCGTGCTTTTTTCACCTCGTCCGGAACGTTATCTTCGTATTGAAAAGCATGCGTATCCTCTTCATGCGAATAGGTGAAACAGCCCAACCGATCGAAACGCATGGTGCGCACAAAGTTTTTCAGGCACTCAAAATCGGCTTCGGTTTCGCCCGGATAACCAACGATAAGCGTGGTACGAATAGCCATTTCGGGAACACGCGCGCGAAATTCTTGCAACAAAGCGGTCGTTTTAGCTTCGGTAGTTCCTCGGCGCATCGATTTTAAAATCGGATCGGATATATGCTGCAACGGAATGTCGATGTAATTGCAAATTTTCGGTTCTACTTTCATCAAGTCGAGAACTTCCATCGGAAAGCCGGTAGGGAAGGCGTAGTGCAACCTAATCCACTCAATACCATCTACTTCCACCAAAGCTTTTAGGAGCTCGGCTAACGTTCTTTTCCCATATAAGTCGAGGCCGTAATACGTTAAATCTTGTGCAATAAGGATGAGTTCTTTCACGCCATTTTTAGCAAGCGATTTGGCCTCAGCAACTAGTTTTTCAATAGGTTGCGACTTATGTTTTCCGCGCATCAACGGAATGGCACAAAAACTACACGGACGGTCGCAGCCTTCGGCAATCTTGAGATACGCATAATTTTTGGGCGTTGTTGTAAGTCGCTCGCCCAGAAGCTCGTGCTTGTAATCGGCACCCAGTGCTTTGAGCAGCAACGGCAAGTCGGTTGTACCAAAAAACGCATCGATATTCGGAATTTCTTTTTCTAAATCCGGGCGATAACGTTCGGATAAACAACCGGTTACAAAAACTTTATCCACTTCACCGCGATCTTTTTTCTCGGCATATTCCAAAATGGTATTCACCGATTCAGCTTTTGCATTATCAATAAAACCACAAGTGTTTATAACGATAATATTTCCTTCTCGATCACGCGGCGCTTCATGCTCAACGTCTTTCCCCGACGCTTTTAATTGCGTCATCAAAACTTCGCTATCGTACACATTTTTAGAGCATCCGAGCGTTATAACGTTGATCGTATTCTTCTTTAAACTTTTTGTTCTCAAGGCATCAAAATTGGACTGCAAAAGTACTTCATTTGTTAGAATCTGCCATTTAAATGCGGGAATTTGTGGAAGTCGAATGGACTTGTTTTTTATTTGGGCGGTCCGGCGGTACACGTTTTGTGGAAGTGCATTTACCGCCGTCAGGCCATTCGCTATATCTTTTGCCTTCGTTCCTCCGGCAAAAGGATGCCGCTGCTGTCCTTACCGCAAGTAACGTCTTTGATTGAAATATCGGATTTTAATTCGTGTTATTTTTTCTGCTTGAATTTTGTTTAAATATCTGAATTATAAATTTTTACACGAGGTAATATTGCAATATTACAAAAAATTAAAAGTAAAGTCGGCAAAGCTCTTTTGCAGTCGTTCACAACCGAACGAAAATCACTTTCGGTTAGCCGATTTTTCATACGTACCAAGCATAAAAAAAGCCGCACTACTGTGCAGCTTTTCGTAAATCGCTTTTCTTTTTGTTACAAGGCAAAAACGCAGGTTACCGACACATTGTTGTTTTTTAAGCGGTATTGTGCCGGGCTAGTAAGTCCTTGTTCGAAAAATCCGGCTGCGGCTTCACGACGCATCAGGGTGTAGGCTAAATCGATACGAAAATGTCTGAAGTTATAGCCCAAACCGCCCGAATACATGGTTACGTCGCCTAAAGTACGGCTGTCTTTGTACGGACTTT
>JAIXTU010000297.1 GCA_027483785.1 Flavobacterium sp. | reverse complement strand
ATACCGCGTGGTTGGCGCCGATTTATCGCACAACAGCATTGATGAAGCAAAAGCCTATGAAAACGATTCGCTGCAATTTGTTGTACACGACATGCGTGAACCGTTCGACCGCCAATTCGATGCAATTTTCAACCTGTTTACTAGTTTTGGTTACTTCGAAAACGACAACGATAATCTGAAAACGCTGGAGGCCATTCGCGATTCGCTTAACGAATACGGATTTGGTGTCATCGATTTTATGAATGTCGATTTTGTGATTCCGCACTTAGTTCCCGAAGAAGTGAAAGAAGTTGAAGGCATTGCGTTTCACATCAAGCGTTTTGAAATCGACGGGTATATTTACAAGGAAATTCGCTTTGAAGATCAAGGAAAAAAATATGCGTTTACCGAAAAAGTAAAGGCGCTTCGATTAGCCGATTTCGAACAGCTTATGGAACAGGCTGGCATTCATTTGCTTGATGTTTTTGGCGATTACAAACTTAAAAAGTACCATCCGCAAAGCAGCGAACGCTTGATACTCTTATTTAAATGACAGCATTACTGATTCCTTTTTTTTCTGTAGTTCTCGGGCTGATAATCGGATTTCTATACAAACCAAAAAAGAAAACCGGACTAAAGTTATTGCTTGCTTTTAGCGGCGCTTTTCTGCTTTCGCTCACGGTTTTACACTTACTTCCGGAGATTTACAGTCGTTCATATGAGTCGGAATATTCGACCATTGGTTTGTTAATTATGTCTGGAATTTTACTGCAAATCATCTTGGAGTATTTTTCTAAAGGCGCCGAGCACGGGCATGTTCATGGAGGCAAATCAATGACTCGTGTTCCGCTCATTTTAGCAGTTTCGTTAGGTATTCACGCACTTATCGAAGGTATTCCGGTGGCCGCCGAATCGGAATTGGCCTGGGGAATTGCCGTACACCATTTGCCAATCGCCGTTATTTTAACGCAATTTTTTCGGCAAGCCAATTTATCGAATACAGTGGTTATCGTTTTCATGTTGGGATTTGCCGTTGCAACGCCGTTGGGAACGTTTTTAGCGTCGAACTTGCAGCAAATACAGTCGTTACAGCACTATTTTTCGGCGGTTGTCGTGGGAATATTGTTCCATATTTCGTCGACAATAATCTTTGAAACATCCGAAAATCACAAGTTTAATTTCGCAAAACTCCTAGCAATCATTTTAGGAATTGTCTTTGGATATATCTTGTAAGGAATATAATTTGGGGGAAGTTAGTTTCGATAGCAATCGTAATAGACTTCGATGAATTCACCATTTTACATTTCATGTTCACACCCTAACCCACAATTCGTTGGTTACAATGCGATTAGGAGAGTTAACCGCAAATGTGTTACTTCGCTTTTTCTATTTTTTCCATTCTTTCACTTCCGATTGCTATCGGAATTCACTTTTTTTCCATTTTTTCCCTTCTTTCGATTCCGATAGCTATCGGAATTCACTTTCCCCGTTACCACATGATTATTCTAGCGGACCACATAGGCACAGAGTTCACAAAGGTTCGGCATGATATGCGATAGGTAATTTAACTTCTCACTTTTTTTTACTTATTTCCATTTTTTCCATTTTTTCGCTTCTTATCTTACGTTCTTCCCCGCGCGAACGGGTGCAGCGGCATACTTTTGGGCGTTACGATTTTCCACTACAGTTTTGCCCAAAAGATACAGCGGAACACGTGACGGCGTGAACAACTTCTGCGCAGCGACGACTCGTTTGCCGGCGCGCCCAAAAAAAGAAGCTACCTTTCAAAAATCTATTTCTGCTCTCTTGGTTTCGGGCTTAGAAGGGCTTATCACAAAAAAATCTTAAATTTTAAAATCGTTAAACAAAACACAACACTTGAGGCGTTAATAGTGTGCATCTTTGCAGCGTCAGAATCAAAAACGAACTATGTTTAAATCAAAATTTCTACTTGCCTTAGTGCTGCTGGTACAATGTAGCTTTGGGCAAAAATCCCACACCATTAGTGGTACCATCACCGATTCATCGACCAACGAAACGCTGATCGGCGTGAATTTGTACGCTCCCGAAACCAAATCGGGCGCAGCCACCAACGAATACGGATTTTATTCCATCACACTTCCCGAAGGAAACTACAAACTGGAAATCAGCTATGTGGGTTACGGTACTCAAGTTATTGATATTCAGTTAACTTCCGACCTGCGGAAAAACATCAGTTTAACACCCGAAGGGCAGGAACTGGAAGAAGTTGTGATCACTGAAAAACCGAAAGCGGTGATCCGACGGCCGGAAATGAGCGTGAACAAACTCTCGATCGAAACCATCAAAAAAATGCCCGTTGTTTTGGGGGAGGTCGACGTAATTAAATCCATACTCTTACTCCCGGGCGTCACCAATGCCGGCGAAGGTGCCTCGGGTTTCAACGTGCGCGGTGGTGGTGCCGACCAAAACCTCATCCTGCTAGACGAGGCTGTTATTTTTAACTCCTCGCACGTATTTGGATTCTTTTCGGTGTTTAATCCGGACGCGATAAAAGATCTAAAATTGTACAAGGGTGGAATTCCCTCGCGCT
>JAIXTU010000128.1 GCA_027483785.1 Flavobacterium sp. | reverse complement strand
TTCCTCCTGAGAAAGATAGATTATGACTTGTTACTTGCGCTGTTTGATATACTTCATCTTGCCAATCGGTCCCATTCCCAAGTAATTCAGGGAAAGCAAATTCAGCTCTTCCAGGAACTTGAAAAGCTTCTGCCAAACGGTTTTGATGTCTGGCATACTCTTGTAAGTTCATCACATCAAGCTTGTTAGCGATAGACGTTACCCAAGAAGAAGCTTCGTAGGCAATTTTTCCTGTTCCTTTTTTTCCTGCTTTCGTTGTGATAATAACAACACCATTAGCGCCTCTTGAGCCGTAAATAGCTGTTGCAGAGGCATCTTTTAAAACGTCAATGCTTTCAATATCACTCGGATTTATTAACGATAATGGACTTGCAGCAACAGCGCCAGCACCACCGCCAGAGCTAAAATCGTTACCTGCTATAGGGCGGCCGCTACTAGCTCTTCCTGTAGCATCGCCAGTAATTTGCACACCATCTATAATGTAAAGAGGTTCGTTTGTACCTGTAATAGAAGTAACCCCACGAACGCGAACGTTTGCCGCAGCACCAGGCTGCCCACTACCATTTGTAACACTAACACCAGCTAATTTACCCTGTAACATCTGATCTACAGAAGTTTGCTTAAGGTCGGCAATATCTTTTCCTTTAATGGAAGATATGGATGAATTAACATCATTTCTCTTTACAGAACCGTAACCAATGAGAACGACTTCTTCCAAATTCTCTGCTGATTCTTCCAATTGAACCTTTAGAACTTTGTTGTTCCCTATAGTTACTTCTTTTGTCTTGAATCCTATAAAAGAGAAAACAAGGACATCTGTGGAGTTGGCATTAATTTTAAAGTTACCGTCGAGATCGGTCATTACTCCGTTGGTAGTACCTTTTACAGCAATCGATACCGCAGGCATGCCAAGGCCCTTGTTATCAGTAACAGTTCCCGAAATCTGAGATTGCGAAAACGCTGTAGCAATACATCCGAAAAACATCAAAATTACATACAACTTAAGTTGTTTGTAACCCTGACGAAAAGCATGTCGTGATTCATTCATGATTTTTTGTCTAGATTTAGTTAATGGTTTGATTAATTAGCATTTTTTCAAGTTTTAAATTCTACTATTTGTAATTAAGCAGAGTTAAAATTGACGATTATAAAATTATCTAGACATCAACCTCAGATGTTAATATTATTTTATCATTTAGTACTACTATTTTCTCTATCGATTTCGTAAAAAATTTGATAGTATATGACAAAATAATACCACCTCAAAATGCAGCTACAAGAAGCGCTTCATTCCATAAAACTCATCGCGGTACTGACTTGGAGTAGTCTTCTTCAAACTTTTAAAAATACGATTAAAGTTCGCGATATTGTTGAATCCGCACTTAAATGCGATCTCTGAAATACTCCAATCGCGTTCGATTAACCAGCGCGCAGCATAGCCAACTCGAATGTCGTTTACGTAGTTCACAAAAGTTTTTCCGGTACGCTTTTTAATGAATCGATTAAACGAAACTTTACTCATCGAAACGAAGTCGGAAACCTCATCGAGTGTAATTTTATCTGAAAATTTTCGCTGTACGTAATCGTAAACCAACTTCATTTTATCTGAATCATCAAAACGATCGGTCTCAACCGTGTATGTGGACAACAACTTCTGACTTCTCGAATTAGCCATATCGTGTAAAAGCGATATTGTCTCTAAAAAATAATCCATTCCATCTAATTTAGAGAGATTTAAGATGCGTTCTTTTAAATCCATTGCCGTTTTCTTAGAAAATAGAATGCCATGGTTAGCGCGATTAAACATCTCTTTAATTGGCAACATAATTCTTCTCGACAAAAGAGCTTCATCGAACAAATCGCCATGAAACTGAATGGTAATTTCATGAATATTCTTATTCTTGCAATGATACAACTCCCACCCGTGCGGCAAATTTGGTCCCACAAGAACCAACTCAATTTCATCGATCTCATCTATATGATCACCAACAACCCGCTTCACCCCTTTTCCGTTGAAAATAAAGTTAATTTCAAACTCCGGATGAAAGTGAATCGGAAAATCAAAGGTGTCTTTTACTCGGTCGAAAACAAGAAAACTGTCGTCTTTAGACAAGGGTGTAATCTCTCTGTGAAACGTTTGCATAAGTAATTAGTGTCAGAATGACTGCAATTATATGATATAAAAATGATAAAATAATATCATTTTGCCTGAACATCAAAAACTAAATTTGAAAATCTTAAATTTTGACACCCATATTTTAAGTAAAACACAAAGTTTTATCCTATAAATTTCAGATATCAGAAAAATTGAAAAATAAATGAAAAGGTACTCCTTATATAATGTAGGAATTAGTTTAGCGCTTCTGCTTCTAGCAAGTAGTTGTCAGGCGCAAAAAAAACTGATTACGCCTGCAAACAAAAATGCTACTACCGAAACCCGTTTGCTGCTTCAAAACTTGGAAATTCTTGCAAAAAAAGGAGTAATGTTTGGCCACCAAGACGCGCTGGCGTATGGAGTAACTTGGCGTTATGAAGATGGACGTTCAGACATTAAAGATGTGGTTGGTGATTATCCGGCTGTTTATGGTTGGGATTTAGGTGGCATGGAACACAACGAAGCAAACGACATCGATGGAGTTCCTTTCGCCAAAACAAAAAAATGGATCACCGAAATTTACGACAGGGGTGGGATATCAACGTTTAGCTGGCACATGGACAATCCGTTGACTGCGGGCGACTCCTGGGATGTAAAACCCAATTCCCTCAGCAGCATTCTACCCGGCGGCAACAAACACGAGCTGTATAAAAAATGGCTCGACAATGCCGCTAATTACTTAGGCGATTTAAAAGGAAGCGACGGAAAAATGGTCCCAATCTTATACCGCCCGTTTCACGAACTTACCGGTACTTGGTTTTGGTGGTGCCAAAATGTAGCAAGTGCCACAGATTTCAAAGCAATTTGGAAATTCACCTTCGATTACCTTGTGAAAGAAAAGAAACTAAACCATTTGCTGTTTGTTTATAATACCGCCGACTTTCAATCAATCGAAACTTTTGAAGCCTATTATCCAGGCGACAACTACGTAGATTTAGTAAGCTACGACAAATACGCCAATCAAGGCGGCAAAACGTTGCCAGAATGGGTGAACGACTGTCGCAAACAACTGGAAATCATGACGCAATTCGCAGAAAAACACCATAAAGTAATAGCTATTGCGGAGATTGGTTATGAACAAATTCCAAAACCGACTTTCTGGACACAATCGCTTCAAAAAATAACGGACGGATTTCCCGTATCTTTTGTTTTAGTTTGGCGAAACCACGGCTGGCAAGAACACGAAAAAAAGATGCACTACTACGCACCATACGCCGGGCATCCATCCAATCCAGATTTTCAAAAATACTACGACCAAACCAATACATTTTTCCAGAAAGATCTCAGTAAGCTTAAGATTTATTCTGAACTTATAAAGCAATAAATCGGCCCCCTATGAAT
>JAIXTU010000065.1 GCA_027483785.1 Flavobacterium sp. | reverse complement strand
TGGCACCGGGCTATTTTGTAAAGCTTGCGAATCAGTGTTACACACAATAAAATCGACGCCTTTGATGCCTTGTTTAAACATGTGGTTGATTGCGTTACTTCCGCCGCCACCTACGCCGATAACTTTAATTACGTTTGATTGATTTTTTGGTAAATCAAACGCGATACTTCCAAAATCTGAGTTGCTTTCCATATTATGGGTATTTTACTGATCTAAATTATTATTCTGCATTCTCAAGGAAATCCTTGATTTTCTCTACATATCTGTCGAAAAACGACTTTTTCATTTTGCCTTCTGTTGAGTTGGCCGACTTCGGTTCCATCGGTGTTTCTTCAATAGCAACTGCCGCTGCTGGAGCAGCTGCAACAGGTTCTGCCTCAACAATAGGCTCTGGTTTTGGCGTTGAAACAACTTCCGGAGCAAACTTCACAGCTGATTGTGTTTGGTTGCGAATGGAATTCATAACCAAACCAACAGCAGTAGCGTAAAGTGGCGAAGATATTTCCTCGTCTGAGTCGCCTGCTAAATGCTCGTTCGGATAGCCAATTCGCGTATCCATACCGGTGATGTATTCCACCAATTGTTTGATGTGCTTAAGCTGTGCTCCACCACCTGTTAAAACAATACCTGCGATGAGTTTTTTGCGTGGACTCTCGTGACCATACGCTTTAATTTCCGCGAAAACCTGCTCGATAATTTCAACAACTCGTGCATTAATGATCTTCGACAAGTTTTTTAATGATATTTCTTTAGGTTCGCGATTTCTCAAACCAGGAATCGAAACAATTTCGTTGTCTTTATTTTCTCCAGGCCAAGCCGAACCGAATTTCACTTTCAGTAATTCTGCTTGTTTTTCGATGATCGAACATCCTTCTTTTATGTCTTCGGTAATTACATTTCCTCCGAAAGGAATAACGGCTGTATGGCGAATGATTCCGTCTTTGAAAATGGCCAAATCCGTAGTTCCACCACCAATGTCGATTAACGCAACACCGGCTTCCTTCTCTTCCTGACTTAAAACTGCATCGGCCGAAGCTAAAGGCTCGAGAGTTAATCCAGACAACTGAATTCCGCTGCTTTGGATACATCTGCCTACGTTTCGAATGCTTGCCGCTTGACCGACAACGACGTGAAAATTCGATTCCACGCGACCACCCGACATACCAACTGGCTCTTTGATGTTGGCTTCACCATCGATTTTAAAATCTTGTGGCAGTACGTGAATAATTTCTTCGCCAGGCAACATCGCTAGTTTGTGAACCTGCGCAATTAATTGTTCGATATCCTGATCGCCAATTACTTCTTCTGGATTCGGGCGACTGATGTAATCGCTGTGTTGTAAAGAACGAATGTGCTGACCCGCAATACCAACCACTACATCTTTGATTTTGTAGCCAGATACACTTTCAGCTTCGGCAACAGCTTGTTGTATAGATTGAATGGTTTGGGTAATGTTATTTACTACACCACGTGCAACGCCCAAACTTTTCGACTTCCCTACTCCGAGAATCTCAAGCTTTCCGTACATATTGCGCTTGCCAATCATGGCCACAATCTTGGTTGTACCGATATCTAAACCAACCGCTATTTTTTCGTTACTCATAACTATTTATTTTGTGCACACTACTTGTTTTGTAAATCTCAAATTAACGAGCTTGTATTTTTCTAAACTTTTGTCGGCTTCTGCTTTAAAATAGAAAGCTTTGTAATTGCAAAACTTCCTATGTATGTGCTTTGGCTCACCAAAGTCGATTTTAAAATCATAACTCCGGCTCAACATCAGTAAAGAACCATTTTGGGCAATTTTTACTCCGATGATGTCTTTCTTTAAAAAAGAATCATCGTTGATGTACTTCAAGACTTCACAAATGTCTTTTGTGTTTTCTTTGGTAATTGCTCCCGTAACAAGCGGAACACGTGCCGAAGTCAGTTCAGACAGCGGCATTTTAGTTCCTGCATCGTCAATATAAAAAATCATACCATCGTTTACCCAACGTGCCACCGGTGCGCGTTGCTCAACTTTAGCTCTTAAAACGCCGTCGATTCCCAGCGAAACTTCTGATTTTTTGATCATTGGATTCGCGTTAAGCGTGTGCTCCAATTGATTCAAATCTAAATTTTCTTTTGCGTGGCTTCCTGCCTCTCTAATATTTTCTATTAACAATTTATTAACCGTCGCTTTGCTAATAAACTGATCTTTTGCCGGTTCGAAAAAAACCAAAGTCTTTGCAATTTGTCGGCTTTTATTGCGGTTTACCGAAAAAGCGTACAAAGCAATCAGTACCAAAAGCATGGCAAATAATCGGATGTTGTATAGCAGATTTCTCTTTTTACTCACTTCCATGTAACATCTTTTTTATATCACTTACCAAGACGCCAATATCGCCGGCACCAATCGTTAAAACGATCCGTGCTTTTGACAGGCGTATCGTTTCCAAAACCGCCGATTTTTCGATCAACACTGCCTGTTTGTTTTCCATCTGCGAAAGCAACCACGAACTAGTTATTCCAGCAATTGGCAACTCTCTAGCAGGATAAATTTCCAAGAGGGCTACCTCATCAAACGCACTTAACGCCTTCGCGAAATCGGCTCCAAAATCTTGCGTCCGACTGAACAAATGGGGTTGGAAAATGGCCAAAATACGATCGTTCGGATACAATTCGCGCAAAGCCTGATGTACGGCTGCAATTTCGGTTGGATGATGTGCGTAATCGTCTATGTAAACACGTTCGTCTGATTTATACACTTGTGAAAATCGGCGTTCAATTCCTCGGAAGCTCTTCAACGCTCCTTTGATATCGGCATTAGCAATTCCGTAGGCTTTTGCCATAGCCAAAGCGGTTAATGCGTTGCTAAGGTTGTGGCGTCCGGGAAGTCCAAATTCTAAATCGCGAATTTCCTCTTCAAAATACCGAACATCAAAAACGTAGTTTCCATTTTCGATCCGAATATTTATTGCGGACACATCGGCGCTTTCGGTGCTCGATATGGTATGTCCTGCAATGGGAATGCCTTTGGCAACAAATCGTTTATCAGCAGCTACTTTTTCAGCAAACTGATTAAATCCTTCGGCTATATTTTCCGCAGTTCCGTAAATATCCAGATGATCGGCATCTATAGAAGTTACGCAAAGCAAATCAGGCGAAAGTTTTAAAAAAGAACGATCAAACTCATCGGCTTCCACAACGGTAACTGTCTTTCCCGTTCCAATTAAATTACTGCCGTATTGCTCAACAATTCCACCAACAAAAGCCGTAACATCGGTCTTTGCTGTGTATAAAATATGACCCAAAATAGCGGAAGTTGTGGTTTTACCATGTGTTCCAGCTACAGCGAAACAAAAGGTGTCTTGCGTAATTAAGCCCAAAACTTCGGCGCGTTTCATAATCTGATAATTATGCGTTATGAAGTAGTTCCATTGCGCATGATCTTTCGGAACCGCAGGC
>JAIXTU010000117.1 GCA_027483785.1 Flavobacterium sp. | reverse complement strand
TTTTACGACCCGCGTTTTAGTTTTTGGTTTGGGGTTGATCCGTTGGTGGAGAAGTATCCGGGTTTATCGCCGTATAATTATTGTTTGAATAACCCTGTGATGTTGGTGGATCCGGATGGGAGGGCGGTTTCATCACCAATTTATGGAACAAACGGCAAATTTTTAGGGACTGACAGCCAAGGATTGAAAGGCAAACCGATTATAATGAATGAAAAAGATTTTACTCAAAATATGGATCATGATGAAGCTTTAAAAAAAGATCTGGCACCGAATGGAGGATCGCAATACCTTAAAGCTGTCCCTGACTATTTGGATTATTTAAATTTTTACAAACATTATAAAAACTTATCTAGCAGGCCTGATTATGATGGAATTGTTGAAGATTGGGAAGCACGTAAATGGTGGAATGAAAACTCTGGAAGTCCCCTATATATTGATGTTGGTAAGCTTAATTTATCACCATTAACAACAGAGTCCTTCAAAAATTCCAACAACACAAGACTGCAATACAATTTCTTCACGAGCTTAAAATCAGACAAAAGAACTGCAAGAGTGCATGGCACTTTGACAATGCTACTTAAAAATGCTGCTACTGGTGAAGTTGGCTTATTTCAAGACGATAATGGTTTCTTTGATACATACGATTTTAATGGAGATGGCAGGATGGTTAGAGATGCTACAACGTGGGGTGCGAGACAAATTGTTGGTGAGGGTGCTGGCTACGGTTTTATACCTTACGGCAGAAACCCGAGGGTAATGATAAAAAGATAAACTGTTATGAAAACCAACTTTTTTAGCTTAATTTTTATTGTGTTTTTCTGTTCGTGTAATGATACATTTACCGACGACTTTTTTGAATTTTTATTTAACTCAAAAGATATTAATATAAGCGGACAATGTTCTGACCGACCTCCCTTATTTGGCGAGGGAAGATTTTTTGAAATTTATTCAATGGAAAAGGTCGATATCCAATCAACGAAAAAAAACATTTTTAATAAATCATATGTCAAGGGGAGTATCAAATATCCTATGTATAAAATTCCAGAATGGAAAGAAACACCAGTACCTAATGAATTCGATACAATTTATTTATTTATTGAAAATGAAATGCAGGAAGAAGAAAATACATGCTTTAATGCTGGAACTTTAAAAGATGTTTTGAAGAAAAAAGGTAATTTTTACACATTTTTATACGACAATTTGGGACGAAAAAAAATGTTTATTTGGGACATTCAAGACAAAAAACTATATCTTCTATCTTCATATGAATTGTAGCAAATTTCACCAAAATAAGAGCATGAAACTACGACCCGCGTTTTAGTTTTTGGTTTGGGGTTGATCCGTTGGTGGAGAAGTATCCAGGGTTATCGCCGTATAATTACGTTCTTAATAATCCAGTTCTTAATACAGACCCTACAGGGCGTTCCGTCAATGGTGAATTTGAAAGAGACAAAAATGGGAAATGGAAAAAAGTTTCAACCATTGGTGACGACATTGGCGTTGACTTTTATCATGTTGATGGCAAAAATAGTAAAGGAGAGAAAACTCAAACAACATATGTTACTGATAGACATGGGAACTGGAATCAAATTAGAAACGGAAGAAGCTTATTGCAAGATTACAAACAAAGATACCTGAATGTAAATTGGGCAACAATATTTGATGAATGGCGAGAGGGAAAAGGGCCTGAAAAAAGCATATTCGAGGGTTATCACCCAGCTAATGGTTGGATTGAACAAAATCTATCGTTTCAGGAAAAACTTGCTGAATTTAACGAAAGCGGATTATCAAAAAATAAATACAACGTAGACTTTACATTATGGAATGTTATAACAACTCCAGAAGGCGATAATCAAGCGCAAATGATGGGCAGCTATAGTGTCAGCTTTTATAAACTAGGTAATCGAACTTTAACTCTTGCTTTAGATTCAAAATCAAGAAAATCATTCTTCTACCATTTGCGTGGGATAGCCAACTGGCCAAGTCCATGTAATCATTGCCGTCACCATCAACGTTATTCGAAACAAACTACCACTTATCAACTATACTTATTTTTCGCAGAATGAAAAAAAAATCAATAATAATATTTCTTCTTTCAAGCTACGTTCTTTTTCTTATTATCAGAGCAAAAACTTTTGATTATTCGGGCTTGTATGTTCTTCGCAATTATGAAGGAAATATTGAAGTGGAGGTGCCAAAAAAATCAGACACATTAAAGCTTTATCCAAATTTAAAATTTGAGAGTTCGTATTATGGCAAGGGTTCCTATAAATTAAAGAAAGAAGTGTTTGATGAAACCATTCATTTTACGTACAAATACGAATATGGACTCGCAGGAATTGAAATGAGAGTTGAGCGGAGCTTATTGACTTCCAGTGTCAAGTTAATTTTAAGTACAGATCAAGAAATATACTACGAACGCATAGATTAATTGAAAAGACAGCGTGGATTAGGAAATCCACGCAAACAAGCTACCAATTTGCCTTTGCACTTTTATTATCCATACTTTTTTCCAAAAACCATAAAATTTACGGTTTTTCCGTAATGCTATGTCGGATTTTTTTGGGAGCTTCGCCCAAACGGGAAGGGGAAAACGGGTTTATCCCTACGAAGAAAAAACGAAACGACATTACGGAATAACCGTAATTTCAGATTATTTTTAGATTGGGAAATTGAAAGCTGCAAATTACTACGGCGCTCGCTTTTACGACCCACGGTTTAGTTTTTGGTATGGTGTTGATCCGTTGCTGGAAAAATATCCGGGGTTATCGCCGTATAATTACTGTTTGAATAACCCGGTGATGTTGGTGGATCCGGATGGAAGGGAGGTCAAAGGAGCTAATCATATAATTGTGAAAGAAACCCCAGACGGAAAGTATGAAGTAGTTGGCGGAGTTGCCGATAAAGACAGAGGTATTTATCTAGACGATGGCAAAGGAGGCAAAGGGAAGAAAGTAGGCATGATGAAGACGACACATTCGTTTTTTGATGAGAAAAACAATCCTGTTGAAGGTGCTTTGCTCGACCCAAATTCAAGAGAAGGACAAAATTTTGTGAATCGTGTGATTAAAGAGAATCCAAGTTTAATTGACTATATGATAAATGCGACAAATGGAGAAGATTATGATTTCAAAAGTGAAAACGTGGACCCGGAATTGTCAAGTATTGAACAACAGAAGCTTTTTTATAGAGGATCCATTGATGTTAACGGCGAATTTGGTTCAGCAAGAGATTTCGGTAATTACGCAGCAGGTCTTGTAGCAGCAAGGAGTGGTTTGTCGTGGGTTGATGCCAGATTTGGATTTGATACGTATCAAGGTTTTAAAGACAACGGAGTTACGTTAATTCCGCTGCCAAAATCTCCTCCAGCATTTACAGTAACTCCTAAAACAGAAGCACAAACAACTATAAAAGCACAGTTGGCGGGGTATAAAACAGGAATACGTATGTTTAAAAAGTAAAAGCAATATGTCAAAATCATTAATTTTTTTAGCAATCAGCCTTTTTCTATTAACTAGTTGCGACGGCAGACGGTTCTACTTTTATTCGCCAGACGAAAAGCAGAGTTTCACAGTTGTTAAAAAAGGCGATTACCGCTATATTTATAATGGCGATAGTTGGATATTTCCTGACACAAATTATATTAAAATTGATGTTAGTAAAGTTGATGAAACTCTTGACGGTTTAGAAGTGTGCTGGAACCCTCATGGAAGCGGTTGGGAAATCTTTCAATTTGATTGCCAAATTTTAGAAAATAAACTAGATAGTACGAAATTTAGATTTTCATGTCTCCCTTCTGAAGAAATAGTAGGAGAATATGACTTTTCGCAGTATCGAAAGCCAAATTGTTTTAGCTTCAACTTTTATACAGAAAAGTTAAGTAACAATTCTGGAGGAACAATTGTAAAGTAAATCAAAAAGGGAACTATTTCTCGCAAAGTTGACACTAAAAAACCGCCAGCAGCAAGATGTAAACAAATATTTGCAAGAACGCCAACAGCAATTAGCAACCTTTATTCAAACACCGCCGTTTAACGAAGGGCCTTGCAGCCAGTTTTTACCGGGAAGCGAAGAATACGAGTTTTGTTGTGCGCTAAACCCAAGCGCCTGTGGCAACCAACCTGCCGAGTTGTTGTATTACTACCACCCCGACCATTTGGGTAGCTCAACGGCTATTACCGATAAACACGGAAAACCTTACCAAATCGACGCAGGAGATTCACCGAACACCAATAAAAAACAAATTCATGTGAGGTAATTTTTCTTAAATTTACCTTTTGGGGAAATCGGAGCTTTAGCGGAGATTCTTCGAACACCGATGAAAAATAAACGCTAGGTGAGAAAGACCTTTGTAGAACAAAACACCTTTGGCCCTTTGGATAACCAGTTTAAATTTAACGGCAAAGAACTCGATGTAGAGACCGGCCTCTACTACTACGGCGCCCGCTTTTACGACCCGCGTTTTAGTTTTTGGTTTGGGGTTGACCCCAAAGCAGCTAAATTCCCATCATATTCTCCGTATGCTTTCTGTTTTAATAACCCAATAATATTAACTGATCCAGACGGACAAGAACCAATACCTTTTTGGCGTAGATGGGCTGGAGCACCACGAAAAGCTTGGCAATGGTATTCTACAGGAGTAAGCGATAGGTTGTCAAGTTGGGATACTAAAACTTTTAATTCTGCCGCATTATATAGTACTCAACATCAAAGAGCAAGTGCATATCAAACAGTTTATCAAAGAAATGCCTATTATAGTTGGGTTCAAGAGCAATCAGACGCAAAAGGCTACGGTTCAAAATGGTTTGGTGCAGCTGAATTAGTAACTCGTGCCAATGGTGTTGGTGGTGTTGATTTAATGAATTTAGGTTTTATGCACGACAATACTGAATCATTCTTAAGAGGTGGAAATAAATTTTTGTTTTCTCACAATATGAAGAATGCTAAAGATTTATTGGCAGATGGTAAACTATCAGGAGGCTTCACAGATGCAAATGGAAATAAGCAATCTTTTGAAGGCTTGACAGGAATTGCTTTAGATAATAAATTGGTTGAATTTGAGCAATCTAAAGTTCAAGAATATATCAACAATTACAAGGGAAATGATTTAGGAGAAATAATGACTGAAATTAATGAACTAATGTCAAGTTCACTTGGACCAGGTGCTGTAAAAGACGTAATGAAAGAAAGTTTTAATGGAGGGAAGTCTTTTAATTTTAAGAATTATGCAGACAGAGTAAAATTAGGACAAGAACTAATTAAAAAGGCACACAATGAATAAGGTAGTAAGTTTTTTGGCATTGTATATCAGCTTGTTTGTAGTAGAAATATTTATTGTTTTTACCGCTTTGGTAATAGTTGCTCTTTTTCAATATGGATTTGATTTGTTCTTTATAAAAGGAGCGTGGCGTGATACAGGACTATGGAATTTTTGGAGAGTATTATTTTTTGGTTTGCCTTTTCTAGTACTTTACTTTTTGTTGTTTAAGTACGTTGCAAACATAAAGTTGTACAAGCTACTATTATTTTCTTTGTTTAATTTAACG
>JAIXTU010000244.1 GCA_027483785.1 Flavobacterium sp. | reverse complement strand
CGTTGCTCGATTGTTCGTAATCGGAGAGATTCAAAGCAAAGTACACTTCGCCCCAACGCCAGTCGATTAATAAATGTTTGCACAAGAATGACGCTACAACCAAACGCACCCGATTGTGCATCCAGCCGGTTCGGTTCAGTTCGCGCATGCCAGCATCCACCATCGGGAATCCGGTTTTTCCTTCGCACCAAGCTTTAAATTCTTCCTCGTTATTGCGCCACTCAATCCGATCGTAAGCGGGTTTGAAACTCTTGGTTACCGTATGTGGATAATGATACAGAATCATCATGAAAAATTCACGCCATATCAGTTCCTTTAAAAAGGTTTTGTCGGCACTTTTATTGGCTTTCTGAACCAATTCGCGAATCGAAACAGCGCCAAATCGCAAATGCGGACTCAATTTTGAGGTAGCTTTCACAGCCGGAAAGTTCCGTTGTTCGCCGTAGGCATCAATCAACGACGATGCTATGTTGGGTTCTTCAATTTTAATACTTGGCTCAGTAAAGCCGATTTCTTGTAGCGTTAAAAATCGGTATTCGTGTTGCACATACGGCTCAAATGTATGGTCGCTTTGATAGGTTTCCAGCGTTTTGTTTTCGAAAACACTCAACCAGCGTTTGGAATACGGCGTGTACACCACGTACGGACTCCCATCGTCTTTCACGATTTCCGAACGTTCAAAAATAACCTGATCTTTAAAACTCTTGTAATCTATTCTTTCGGCGCAAGCCCATTCGTAAATGGCTTTATCGCGTTCACGGGCAGCAGGTTCGTAATCGCGGTTCGTATAAATTCCTGAAATAGCGTGTGTTTCGCGTAGTTTTTGAAAAACATCAATCGGTTTTCCGTGAAAAGTAGCGAGCGATTTCCCGTGCTTCTGCAATTGCGTTTGTATTTGTTCCAAAAGTTGGTGAATAAACGCCAAACGATGATCGTCTTTGGGTAAGCGATCTAAAATATCGGTATCGTAAATAAATACTGGCAAAACCGGCTGTCCGGTAGCTAATGCAGCAGCTAATCCCGCGTTGTCGTGTAAGCGCAAATCGCGACGAAACCAAAATACGATCATACCGATGTTAATAAAGATGACATGCCGCCATCGATGTGAAAAATCTGTCCGCTAATCCAACTAGAATCTTCAGACAACAAATAAGCTGCCGCCGAAGCAATTTCCTCAGGCGTTCCAACTTTTTTAAGCGGATGACGTTCGGCCGATTTCTCGCGCTTCACATCGCTGTTTAAAAACTTGTCTGCCAAAGGCGTATCGGTTAACGAAGGCGCAATTACATTCATGCGAATTTTAGGTGCAAATTCTGCTGCAAAGGCACGTGCAAAACCTTCGATAGCACCTTTGGCTCCTGCAACCGAAGTGTGAAAAGGCATTCCCATTTTTACAGCAACCGTGCTAAAAGCTACCACCGAAGCATTCGGAGCTGCCTGTAAAAGTGGTAAAACCTGTTGCAATGTCTTTACCAAACCAATGAAATTTACTTGCAAATCTTGTTCAAACGTTTCGGATTTTATGCCTTTAAACGGGCGCAAGTTTATCGTTCCTGGGCAATATACCACACCGTCTAAATGTGCCGGAAGTGCAGCTGCTGGGAAATCGCCAGTAACAACATCGTACTGTAAATACGTAAGGTTTGAATTATTGCTAGCCAGCGGATTACGTGACGTTACGTAAAGTTTATGTGTAGTACTTAATTTTTCAGTCAAGGCTTTTCCTATACCCGAGGTTCCGCCGATAATTAAAATATTTTTCATGGTTCTTAGTCTAAAGTTCCAAATAATTCGGTTAGTTTTTTTGTTCGGTATGCAAAAATTTCGTCTAGTTTGGGTTTCACTAAAATAGGGTGGAAGAGATCTCCGAGAAAGCCCAAAGGCAAACGGTAGTGAATTATGTCTTCCATTAAAACACCGCCCGGAATTTCAGTGATAAAATGTTTGTGGTGCCAAAACGCATAAGGTCCTTGTAGTTGAATATCAACAAAATAATGCCGATCAATGACATGAGTGATTTCGCTTACCCAACGCGTTTTAAATCCAGGTAATGGCGTAACATCGTATTCAATAATTTGTCCCGGGTACATCGGCCGGTCGGCGCCACTCACAATTGAAAAGCCCATGGCTTCCGGCGTAATTATTTTAAGATTCTTCGGATTTGAAAGAAATTCCCAAGCTTCATCTACCGAAAGTGGCAGGCGTAATGAACCTCTTTTAATGTGTAAAGCCATAGTTTGAAAATGTTTTCAAATATACTTTGTTTAACTAATTTCAAAAAACATTAAACAAACGAATGCGGTTTTTTAAGGTAATCTTAACGATTAAGCCCAAATACGGTTCGTACTTTTGGAAAAACTTTATCCATACACTAATGAAAAAGATACTAGTAATCTTGGCAATTGCCACTGTTTCGTTTCTACAAGCGCAATTAAAAACTCCGGCTGCTAGCCCGAAAGCAACTGTACAACAAACAGTTGGCTTAACTGAAGTAAACATCGAATACTCTCGTCCGAGTGCAAAAGGTCGTGCCATTTTCGGAGATCTTGTTCCTTTTGGCAAGCTTTGGAGAACCGGCGCCAACCAAAATTCAATGGTTAGCTTCAGCGAAGATGTAACCATCGACGGTAAAACTTTGAAGAAAGGAAAATATGCGATTTTCGCTACGCCAAAAGCCGATGCGTGGGAAATCGTTTTCTATACCGATACCGACAATTGGGGAACTCCAGAAGTGTGGAGCGAAGAAAAAGTGGCGTTGCGTACAACGGCTAAACCGGAGCAATTAAACCGAAATGTAGAAAGCTTTACCATCAGTATCAATAACTTAGATAACAATTTTGCACATTTGGAATTGAGCTGGGAAAAAACTTTGGTAGCTGTGAAATTCGAAGTTCCTACCCAAAAAACAGCTATGGCTAACATCGAGCGCGTATTGGCGGGTCCGACGGCAAACGATTTCTTTGGTGCTGCGCAATATTACTATCAGTCAAACGGCGATTTAACCAAGGCGCTTACTTATGTAAATAAAGCCTTGGAATTGAGCGCAGAAAAGCCATTTTGGTACTCGCGTTTAAAGTCGTTGATTCAAGCGAAGTTAGGCGATAAAAAAGGAGCAATCGAAACGGCTAAAATCTCATTAGCTGCTGCTGAAGCTGCTAAGAATGCCGACTACGTGAAAATGAACAAAGACAGCATTAACGAGTGGAGTAAAAAATAAATTCACAAGCAACCGTGGAAAGTCGCCCGAATACGGCGACTTTTTTTAGGCCTTGTTTTTGGGCAGCATTTCCGGTTTTTCGCTGCAAATCCGCGTCCGTACAGCTCGTTTTGCTACGTGCAGCAGTTGGCTTCTTGCGTCGCCACCGCGCCCTGCAAAACGGGCTGTACGGCCTTGCGGGTTTTCCGCTGCAATCCGGGCTGCGGCAATCGTTTTCAAGAAAAGATGTTGCCTTTGCAATCGTATTCCTAAAATTTTGTGTATTGTAAATTAATGTTAGCTTTACGCTGCATTTACACAAAACAGAACTTCATGAATTTGAAATCGAAGCTTATCGGCATGAGTTTTCTCCAATTTTTTGTTTGGGGCGCGTGGTTAATAACAATTGGAAATTACTGGTTTGGCACCAAGCAATGGAGTGGCGATCAGTTTGGAGCCGTCTTTTCTACCTTAGGAATTGCATCGATCATCATGCCGGCTTTAACTGGAATCATAGCCGACAAGTATTTAAACGGCGAGCGTTTGTACGGTTTGTTGCATTTAGCGAGTGCTGGTTTTATGTTGTATTTGCCTCAGGCGCAAAATCCTACTGAGTTTTTTTGGATCGTTTTTGGCGCCATGCTTTGCTATATGCCAACGATTTCATTATCAAATTCGGTGGCGTACCACATTCTTAAAGGAGCAAATTACGATGTCGTAAAAGTGTTTCCTCCCATTCGTGTGTTCGGAACCGTGGGTTTTATTGCCGCCATGTGGTTAACCAACCTATCGGGAAATAAGGCTTCTGAAAACATGTTTTACATTTCCGGAATTGCAGGAATCATTCTCGGATTGTATAGTTTTAGTTTACCGGCTTGCGCGCCACAACAACAAATTTCGGAACGCGCTACCGTGATCGAAAAATTAGGTTTAAACGCTTTTGCCTTATTCGGGCAATACAAAATGGCTTTGTTTTTCTTGTTTTCCATGTTCTTGGGTGCGGCACTACAATTAACCAACATGTACGGCGACGTTTTCCTCGACGAGTTTAAAAACATGCCACAATATGCCGATAGCGTGGTAGTTAAAAAATCGACGTTAATTATGTCGATTTCGCAAGTAAGCGAAACCTTGTTTATTTTGGCCATTCCGTTTTTCTTGAAGCGTTTCGGAATCAAGCGCGTGATGATGATTTCGTTATTGGCTTGGGTATTGCGTTTTGGTTTGTTTGCGTACGGCAATCCGGGCGACGGACTCTGGATGATTATTCTATCTTGTATCGTGTACGGTATGGCGTTCGATTTCTTTAATATTTCAGGATCTTTATTTGTGGAAACCACAACCGATTCAAAAATACGTTCGTCGGCACAAGGCTTGTTTATGATGATGAGTAACGGCTTTGGTGCCTTTTTCGGCGGCCTCATCAGCGGAAAGCTCATCGACGCATTTTTTACAAGCAACGGCGTTCGCGATTGGCACAACATCTGGCTTTCGTTTGCCGCTTACGCCTTAGTTATTGCCATTTTATTTGGCTTATTTTTCAAACACAAACACGACCCAAACGACGCGCGTTTGCAAGGCGGGCATTGATTTAGCTTATTTTTATTCCATATTCTTTTAGATATTGAACGTTGATTGATTAGTTGTTAAGGTTAAATCGCATTACTGAGTCCTGTTGAAATGATAAATTTCTCGTTTGGAATCTATTAACAGCTTAAAGTTTTGTAAAGTATTTAAAAATTTTGGCAGGATTGTAAATTGCAGTTAATCAACGCTGCTCAGGTGTGTATAAATGGTACAGATTCACAAAAAACACTAGTGATATATTGAAGGAAAGTAACTATTTATATTTCTGTAATTTCGTAATTAATCAGATTTCTAATACTTTATGATGGTTTATCAAAATGATCTTAAAAGGATACTTTGGCATGAATTCGGGCATTTTTTCGTAGACCTCCTTTTTACAAATCAATTTCCAACTTACGAAATAGAATGCTTGCAATTGACTCTTCACAGAAATTGTATTAATGGAAAATGCTGGGGTGGCGGCATTAAAGTTAAACCGGAAATTAAATTAGAAGAGGTTCTTTTGGATCAAGACGCAATCTCTTTTCAAATTTTAAGCTTATTTTCTGGGTGCATTTTCGAATCCATTTTTTTAAAAGATAACGAAAGTCTTTTGAAATTGTTTGACAAATGTTTGTGCAGTGAAAATTCTTGTACTGGAAAAAAGGATCGTCAGTTAATTAATTCGATTCTACTCAAGTTTACAAATAATAGGGAATTAACTGAATATTTAAGGAATGATTTACCAACCCATTATTTTGATCGTATTTCTAAGAATAAGAAATTTATAAAAGAATTAGAATCATTAATTATTTCGCTATCTATTAAAATAATAACCAATTTAGATGAAACAAATTTAGATGAAACACAAAACTACAGAATTGTTGAATCTGAATTAAGAAGTTTGATAGACGAGACAACCCAAATTTTAAGCATTATTGAGGTTGATCTCCTGACTTTAAAAGATGAAATTAAGCAAAAGATGAAAATTAAGAAGTAGTTATATAGATTTCCCCTAATTCGAAAAGTTTATAAATCAAATTTATGTTTTCTGTTTTAATTGATTTGGCGTTCTATACGGTTTTTTCATTAAAAGCCAATTTATTTTAAAATGAGCTCAACGGCAAACCGATTGAACGAACTGTATTTTTTGCGGACTACAGCGAACAGCCGGATTAGCTGCTAAAAATCATAAAAAAGCAGCTTTTTATCGGCTATTGTACTCCGAAATACGGGAATTGTATTTTTAAGATGTTGAGCTTCTGGCTGCTCGAGTTTTGGTTGATTTGCAGATATTACGAGATTACTTGATTGTCAAAGAAACGCACCCGCAAACTTTTTCAGACGGCTGTAAGTAATTGGTATTCTATATTTTATTTGCCTTGTCGATAATCTTCTTTACTGTGTCTATGTCTGAAATTAGTTTTATAATTTCGGGGTCAATCCAAGTTAATAGGTTGATTATCGATTTGTGAACTTCCATTGCTTCGGTAAAGTCGATATTATTACCGATAAAACAGATTGGTTCATTGTGATTTATTCTGTTTCTGAAACGCCTGACTTTATCCAATTCATCATTTACTTCTTTTCGTCCGTGTCCAGCAGGCAATGAGTTAAATACTTGTATGGGCTTACCTTTTAGCAAACGATAATGATGAACTTCAAATAAGTCTGTCCAAAAACCTAAGGTTTGCTCTGCAATTATTTTACCGCTTGATATTGGTGTTTTAGTTTTTTGAAGTCGT
>JAIXTU010000144.1 GCA_027483785.1 Flavobacterium sp. | reverse complement strand
TGACGACATAAATTTGGATTACATCAATGTTCCTGTACTTGCCAAATTTTATTTGACCTCAAAAACATTTAGTATTGAAGCGGGACCACAATTCGGATTTTTAGTGAACGACAACATTGAAAATGCATTTGAAACAGAGTCTTTCGATTTTTCAGCTGTTGCTGGTTTAGGATACAATATCACCGATAACATTTCGGCTCATGCCCGCTACGTTTTTGGATTAACAGAGGCGTCAAAAACAGCTGAAATTACAAACACCACGATCCAAGTAGGTGTTGGGTATAAGTTTTAAATCGAAAAATCGCGTAACATTTATTAAAAACCCGTGACTAACGGGTTTTTTTATGCACTTTTGGAATTCGAAAACACTCCCCAATGATATACATTATTAATGGCCCAAATTTAAATCTGCTTGGAACTCGAGAACCTGATATCTATGGTTCAGAACGATTCGAGCTATTTTTGGAGAAGTTGCAGCAGCAGTTTCCGGAAACAAAACTTAAATACCGCCAATCGAATATAGAAGGCGAATTAGTTAATTTCATTCAAGAAGCCGGAAAAAAAGCGACGGCTATTGTGATTAATGCTGCCGCCTATTCCCACACTTCTGTCGCAATAGCCGATGCCATAAAAGCTGTAGCACTGCCCACTATAGAAGTACACATATCTAATATTTATTCTCGAGAGTCGTTCCGACACCATTCGTATTTGAGTGCAGTATCTCTCGCGGTTATTTCTGGCTGCGGACTCGACGGCTATCGTTTAGCAATTGATCATCTTTCAAAAAAACAACAATAATCATCAAAATCATGAAAAAACAAATCGGTCTACTACTTCTCCTGTTCTGTACGTTTGGCTTCGCGCAGATTAAAGGTACCATAACCGAAAAATCGGGCGTTCCGCTGCCAGGCGTGAGTGTTTTGGTGGAGGGCACCTATAACGGAACTTCTGCAAATGAGCAGGGAAACTATTTTCTTCAAATCAGCAAACCAGGCAACTACACTATTGTTTACCAACTACTTGGTTATAAAACACTAAAGAAAACTGTACAAGTTTCAGATCAAGTTATCATCCAAAATGTAGTTATGGTTGAAGAGGAGCTGAACTTAGAAGAAGTTGTCATAAATGCTAAAGAAAATCCGGCGGATAAAATGATACGCGAGGCCATAAAAGCACGTAAAAGCAACTCGGAACGCACCGCGAAATTTACAGCAGATTTCTACTCTCGAGGTACGTTCAAAATCAAAGATTTACCTAAAAAAATATTTGGGCAAGAAGTTGGAGATCTTGACGGTATGGTTGATTCTACCGGCAGCGGTATAATTTATCTTAGCGAAACGGTTTCTAAAATCGCATTCCAGAAGCCCGACCAATTGAAAGAAACCATAATTGCCTCAAAAGTAAGCGGCAACGACAACGGCTACAGTTACAACACGGCTCGAAGTACGTCTTACGATTTCTACGACAACACCATTCGTTTCGGAACAGCTATGATATCGCCAATTAGCAGCGAAGCGTTTAGCTACTACAAATACAAAATCGTTGGTAGTTTTCAAGATGAATCTAAACAGATGATTTACAAAATTCAAGTTACCAGTAAGCGAGACAGCGAACCAACATTCGACGGTTTTATTTATATTGTTGACGACTCCTACGCAATTTACGCTGTTGACCTGACCACAAAAGGCTACCGAATGCGCCAAGAGTTTATCGATAACCTTACGATAAAGCAACAATTTTCATTTAGTCAGGCAAATAATTTGTGGAGTAAAAACATCCAATCGTTAGAATTCCAAGCAGGCGCCTTTGGAATTAAGTTTAATGGAAAATTTAGCTACGTTTATTCTAATTACGAATTTGAACTCCCTAATGACCGCAAATTATTTGGTAGAGAAATGGTTGTGGTAGAAAAAGAATCGAATAAAAAAGACGATGCATACTGGAATCAATTTAGACCCATCCCGCTTACCAATGAAGAAATGACGGATTACAAGAAAAAAGACAGTATTTCGACCGTCCGAAATTCGAAAACTTATCTTGACTCAGTTGACCGTAAACGCAACAAATTCAAACCATTCGACATCTTAACGGGTTATACTTACAGAAACTCATACAAAAAGTACCGTTTCAGCTACGACGGCGTTGTATCTCCATTCAGCTATGGCTTCAACACCGTTCAAGGATACACTGTTAACAGCGGATTTGGATTTGTAAAAGAGCCAGAAAACGATGAATCCGGTCGATACATGTCTTTGAAGCTAAATCTAAACTACGGTTTTGCAGAAGATCGACTGCGTTATACGTTGCGCTATTCACAGTTTTTCAACCGAATAAATTACGATGCGTTGTTTATTGAAGCAGGTGTTGTTACCGAGCAGTTTAATAGCGCGCAACCTATCACACCTCTGGTAAACATGGTGGCCACTTTGTTCTTTAAAAACAACTTTATGAAACTCTACAATAGAGAGTTTGTTTCAGCATCATTTGGCCGATACCTCGCACCGGGCTTTTACGCTTCACTCAGATCAGAGTGGTCGCAAAGACGTGCGCTTCAAAACAATACAGACTATACGCTGATTAAAAATGACGATGCCTATTTTTCGAATAATCCATTAAATCCAGCAGATGATGCGCTTGCATTCGAACGACACAGCTTAGCGAAAGTTTCGCTGGGAATGAGTTATAACTTCGGTGTGAAATATATAACACGTCCTGATAGCCGACTTCAAATCCGTGATTCCGCTTATCCAACGCTTTTCTTCAATTATCTACACGCATTTGCGGGCAGCGATTCCAACTTTAATTATTCGCAAGTTTCTGGTCGAATTTTTTACGATCTTAATCTGGAAAACAAAGGAAACTTCGCCCTGAACCTCAAAGGCGGAAAGTTGTTTAATGCAGAAAATATTTCGTTTATCGATTACCAACATTTTAATGGCAACCAAACAAACGTTAATAACGGCGGACGTTATCTGAACGTTTTCAATTTATTGCCTTATTATGATGCCAGTACAAATGACAGTTATGCAGAATTTCATGCCGAATACAACGATGCGGGGTACTTCATCAATAAAATTCCATTGTTGAATTTACTCAAGACTAACTTAATCCTTGGAGCGCACCAATTAGCCGTTCCGGATCGCAAACCGTATCAAGAATTTTCAATCGGTTTAGATAAACTTGGATTTGGGAAGTTTCGTCAACTACGTCTCGATTATGTGCGCTCATACCAAGGCGGATTTGTAGGAGACGGGATCTTGTTCGGTCTCAAGTTTTTGAATTTTGTAGATTAATACCCTGGTGCTAGCACAAAGCGGCATTACAACAGACTCTGATGACACGTTTTTATCTTAGAGTTTAGATTTTTATTAATACTTAAACACACGTATGTCATTTTCAGAACTTCATACCTAAATAACGTGAGTTCGACACAAAAATATTTGTTAGATCGCTTAAAATAAAGCTTTTAGATTTCATAAGAAAAACAACCACACACTATTTTTTAAAGCTGGTCGTTTAAAAAGTCACTCACTGCGTTGTATTTTTTTGAGATACCTC
>JAIXTU010000426.1 GCA_027483785.1 Flavobacterium sp. | reverse complement strand
GTTCGCGGAACGGTTCAGGCAGATATTTTGAAAGAAGATCAGGCACAAAATACTTGTATTTTCTCAACCGAATTTGCACTGCGTTTAATGGGCGACGTGCAGTCGTATTTTATACAGAAGTCGGTTCGTAACTTTTATTCGGTTTCGATTTCGGGTTATCATATTGCCGAAGCTGGTGCCAACCCGATTACGCAATTGGCATTCACTTTGGCCAATGGTTTCACTTATGTAGAATATTACCTGAGTCGCGGAATGGACATCAACGATTTTGGGCCAAACTTATCGTTCTTTTTCAGCAACGGTATCGATCCGGAATATGCGGTAATTGGTCGTGTAGCGCGCCGATTGTGGGCAAAAGCTTTACGCGACAAGTACGGTGCTAACGAACGTTCGCAGATGTTGAAATATCATATCCAAACCTCGGGTCGTTCGTTGCATGCCCAAGAAATTGATTTTAACGACATCCGAACCACTTTACAAGCTCTGTACGCGATTTACGACAATTGTAACTCCTTACATACGAATGCATACGATGAAGCGATTACCACACCGACTGAAGAATCGGTTCGTCGAGCCATGGCTATACAGTTGATTATCAACAAAGAATTAGGTTTAGCGAAAAACGAAAACCCGATTCAAGGTTCGTTTATTATCGAAGAATTAACGGATTTAGTCGAGGAAGCTGTTTTGCAAGAATTCGACCGTATTACCGAGCGTGGCGGGGTTTTAGGTGCCATGGAAACCATGTATCAACGCGGAAAAATACAGGAAGAAAGTTTGTATTACGAAACGTTAAAGCACACAGGCGAATTCCCAATTATTGGTGTGAATACGTTTTTGAGTTCGAAAGGTTCGCCTACGGTTATTCCAGCAGAGGTTATACGAGCTACCGAAGAAGAAAAAGCGTATCAGATACAAATGTTAGGCGAACTGCACAAGCGTTATCAGGTTCAGGTTTCAGAAGTTCTTGAACGTGTACAACAGGCAGCAATTAATAATCGAAATATTTTCGAGGAATTGATGGAAGCTACGAAATATTGTTCGTTAGGTCAGATTACATCGGCACTTTTTGAAGTAGGCGGACAGTATCGAAGAAATATGTAAGGTTACCTCATTTAACAACTATAGTTTTTAAATAATGAATTACTTTTTTGTTTAACTTTGTTTTTATGAGTTTAAGACAGATATATACCAGAAAATTAGGACAGTCGGTTGCTGAATTAGCGCAGCCTTCAGCCTCTATGAAACTACACATTGTATCTGGTGAATCCAACTGGAGTGTTGTGTCGGAGGGCAGTGTACGTGCTTTACGTGCTTTCGCTACTATAGATCAAGCGATTGATTTTGCTAAAGCTATTGCTTTGAAAAAAGCAGGTGAAGTTGTTGTGCATCAAGATAACGGAGAAATTAAAGCTCGTTTACATTTTTAAAAGTACATCTTGTTAGATGAGTTTTGAAAAAAATGTATTCATTAATTGTCCTTTTGATTCTCAGTACCTTCCTTTATTGAGAGCGCTCGTCTTTACTTGCTTGTATTTAGATTTTTCGCCGCGATTAGCGCAAACTATATCATCTTCAAACATCAGAATCGACCAAATTAAAAAGCATATTAAGATGTGCAAGTTTGGTATTCATGATTTGTCTAGAAGTAAAGCGTTGTCAATAGGTGAATTACCTCGATTTAATATGCCATTCGAGCTAGGTTTAGATGTAGGTGCGTCTGAGTTTGGTGCTTCCAAGTTGAAATCAAAACGGATTTTAGTTTTAGATACAGAACGCTACCATTACCAAAAAGTCTTATCAGACATTGCTGGTCAGGATATTTCTAGTCACGAAGACAATCCGAAAGTACTTGTAAAGAGAGTTAGAGATTGGTTTTCAAATAATTCAAATCAGAAAATAACTCCATACAGTCAAATTTGGATTGCTTACAACCAATTTACAGACGATTTATCAAATACACTCTTAGCTCATTTTGAATTGGAGGAAATCCAAGAAATGTCGATTGGCGACTTCATAAAGTTTGCCAAGGACTGGATCACAAAATTTAAGTCGTAGAGAAGAGCAGTATTTCTGCAAAAGGGATAGCGCGTGATAGCCCACAGCAAGGAGGTACGACGCGCGAGGACTATTAGCAATAGCCCGACCCGCCACAGATTTTTCATTGAAGCACTTTGTGGCGGGATTTGCCCAAAAAAAGAAAAAACACTTTTAGAATTATAGCGTATTTCAGTACTTTTGCCCCGTGAAAAAGTGTGCATGCTTCCTCGGTATTTTGTTCCTGCTTAAGCCGGTTTTTCCGCTTTTTTCGTATGTTTTAAATTACCAGTACATCGTCGAAAATCTATGTGTCAACCGAGAGAAACCTCAGTTGTCGTGTAATGGTAAATGTCATCTTGCCAAAGAACTGGCTAAGGAAGTTGATGAAGAGAAATCGGCTAAAGATTCTTCTAAGAAAGAAGTAAAACATATCTTAGAATGGGTTTCATCATTACCGGAAAAGCCCATGTCGGCTGTATTCGACCACTTACAAACCGCTGACGGAGCAAATTTTGCCCAAGCTAGGAAGTCAATTTTGTCGGGTCACAGCATTATTGTCATTCCACCACCAAACATACTATAGTTTTTTTAACAAGTTTTAGTGTCGATCCTACCGCAGTGCAGGTCGATCAATGCCGCGTTTTCCTAATTGTTTTCCTGATTCTTACCAAGTTGTTCTCTGTAAGTATCTGAACATAATTGTGCTAAGCGCACTTCTAACTTGTTTTTTATTTTATCTTGCACTGCATTCACAACTATTTCTTAAATTTTCATATCAAAGAACTCAAAATGAACTTTTTATATAATTATCGAATTGTTTTTAGTCTTTTTTTAATCACCATTTTATCTTCTTGTTCCTCATCTGAGGATGCTGTTAGCGGAACAGGGAAGCTCAATTTGGAATTCGATCAAGTTTTTGGCGGATCCGACCTAATTTTACGCACACAGCCCAACACCCTATCAAATGGCGAAGTGCTGCGAGTAAACGACTTAAAGTACATTGTTAGCAATATCCGACTCACAAAAGCCGATGGAACGGTTTTTACTTATCCGAAAGCGGATTCGTACTTTTTAATTGACGAAAGTAATGTGCAAACCCAGTTGGTAACGCTGGAAAATATCCCTGCTGGGGATTATGTATCGGTAACCTTTGGTATAGGCGTTGATCAAGAGCAGTTTAACCTTGGAGCTGCGGGACAAGGCAATTTTTTAGCCGTAGCAGAAGCAGCAAGCATGCTTTGGAGCTGGTCGGCTGGATATAAGTTTTTAGTTTACGAAGGCACTTTTACGACGCCAACAGTAACTGATGCTGAAATCTTTATGGTACATACAGGAAGAACAGGAATTGCCTATAATTATACCGAAACAACGTTAACTTTACCTGAAGCTGCTACGGTAAGAACTTCAGTTACGCCTCAGGTTCACATTTTTGCCGATGCGAAACGGATTTTAGAAGGGCCAATTACAATTAGCTTAGAAGAAAATAGTGCTACAGGACTCGGTGCCATGATTATGGGCGGTGCAATTTTAGGTGAAGTCACAACAAACGTATCTCAAGCGTTTCAAGTAAATCACGTACACAATGATTAAACTAAATAAAATGCGACTTGCAAAAAGAATCGCAAGTATTTTTATTGCCACGACAGTAGGACTTTTAAGTAGTTGTGGTACGGATGATGATTCGTATACGGAGATTGATCTAAGCTTTCAAAGACCCGCAAATTTTCCGGCACCTACCTACGATTATGCTGCGAATCCGGCTACGCGTGCAGGATTTGAACTCGGGCGTAAGTTATTTTACGACGGTCGTTTATCTTCTGATGGTGTTGTTTCTTGCGGATTTTGCCACGAACAAGCGGCTGCTTTCACACATCACGGTCATAGTGTAAGCCATGGCGTAAACGAACAAATCGGGACACGAAATACGATGCCGATCCAAAACTTAGGATTTTACGACAGCTTTATGTGGGACGGTTCGGTAGATCATCTAGATTTAGTAGCAGTAGTTGCTTTAACTTCTGAAATTGAGATGAACGGCAATTTTCAGCAGATGCTGTCACTTTTTGGAACCGACCCAGAGTACAAACGATTATTTGAACAAGCATTTCCTAACGAGCAAATTTCAACAGAAAAAATGTTGTTAGCACTCGGACAGTTTATGTCGCTTATGGTTTCTTCAAACAGCAAATTCGATAAATGGCAACGTGCCGAAGACGGTGTTACACTAACTGCAGAGGAGGAAGCCGGTTACGAAGTATTTCAGCAGAAATGTGCCTCGTGTCACGCCGGGAACTTGTTTACGGATCAGTCGTTTCGAAATAATGGACTAGCGATTAATCCGTTTGTGAACGATCTTGGGAAGTTTCGCAGTACGCAAGTCGAAACGGATAAATACACCTTTCGGGTTCCGAGTTTACGAAACATAGCTAAAACTGCGCCGTACATGCACGACGGCCGGTTTCAGTCACTCGATGCCGTTTACAGCCATTACAACTCAGGAATTCAGCAAACGCAGAATTTAGATCCGAGTATAGTCGCTGGTATTCCATTATCTACGCAAGAACGAGCGCAACTAACTTCATTTTTAAATACGTTGACGGATGAGAAGTTTCTTACCGACAGTCGATTTGCGCCGTTTTAACGCGAATCTAGCTGGGGTACTGATCTTACTTTTCATTTCGTTTTCACTACATGCAACAACCGTAAATGACAGTTTACGGACATTTTCAACTGCGTTTTCAAGTCAGCGATTGCTGTGCGATGCCTGTGGTTGTTCGGCCAGTGGCGGCAGTATGGGATTTTCTACTGTGGGAGAAAACTCATTTTTAGGCATACGTAGCATGTATCAGCGGTATGAAAGTAACGATCGATTGTACACCAATTCGCCCTGGCGATTAGAGCAGTTTAGAACGTATCAGATTTGGACGCGTTTTCGCATCAGTACTAAACTAGAACTTACTGCACAGGTTCCGTGGCAGCATCACAACCGAGAAACCGCCACGGGAGTACAAGCCCGCACAGGTTTGGGAGATGTAAGTATTAATGCTTTATACAAACTATTTTCTTCAGAGAACGAAGTCAAAACTAAGTCGCATCGTTTTCACGGCGGTTTGGGAATCAAGTTGCCTACGGGCGAATTTGATCAAGCGAACAGCAATACGGTTAATCCGGCTTTTCAGTTGGGGACAGGTAGTTTTGATTTCAATATTCTCGGAGAATATGTGTACGAATATCAAAAGAATGGAATCAATATTATGACCTCATATTTGATAAAAACGGAAAACGAGCGACGATATCGATTTGGAAATCAAACCAATTTGGCGGCTATAGCTTATCGCAAAATAACTATTTCGCATTGGCAAATGTTACCGCAAGTGGGCGTGGCTGCTGAATTTTTTGAGTCGAATTACAGTCGCCGTTCGCGTGTAGATGATACCTCCGGTCGGGTTGTTTTTGCACGAGCCGGATTCGACGTTTCCCGAAAATGGATTAATGCAGGCTTTTCGGCCATGTTGCCTGTCGCGCAGGATTTAAATAATGGGAAGGTGCGGGCACACGAACGTTTGAGTGTGCATTTGAATTTAATTCTTTAAAGAAAGTACTTGGTAATCAGAAACAAAAATTCGCAGTTGCTTTTTCCAGATGTAAAAGTGACTGCGAAGTTTTGAAACATCGCGATTTCTTCTCATTTTTGCGATGACTCAAAGAAAAGGGCGATTAGCTCAGCTGGTTCAGAGCACTACCTCGACAAGGTAGGGGTCACTGGTTCGAACCCAGTATCGCCCACTTTTTTCAAACGCTAAAGCTTCCTTAATGGGAGCTTTTTTGGTTTTTTACCGCTTCAAATCTTTAAAACTTATCGATAGGGAAGTAGCCTAAAATAAGTTTATCTGCTGGCGAATCGGTGGGTGTGATGTCGATCGTAAAATTTGGATACAGCTTTTTTAGATGTTCGTTTACCTGAAAAACTTCGTCGATGTCGAGTGCATATTTGTCGTCTACATGAGCAGGAGCACCTTTTGCGTTATAATCCGTAAAGAAGAGGTCTTTTTTAACTAGTGCCGTTGCCGCAGCTAACGATTTTGCTACTACAATTTTCAGATCGTGAAATTCGGTAAAGACACCGGGTTTGTAGCCACCTAAATTGAAAACAAAGAGTTTTAGCTCACTGTGTGTAGGGTTCGTGCTAACATTGATGGCGTATCCGGAAACTACATTAATTTTAAGATAGCCATCTATATGCAAGGAATTACCAGCTTCAGGCCAATGATTT